>CAZOCX010000019.1:2467-10952 GCA_964578475.1 uncultured Gammaproteobacteria bacterium
TTTTTCGGGATATTGATTTGGACCGTAAAAATTACAACTGTGCGTGACGATGACGGGTGTTCTATACGTGATCGCATACGCGCGACACAAATGGTCCGCGCCAGCTTTACTGGCTGCATAGGGGCTATTGGGTGCAAACGGAGTAGTTTCTGTAAATTCGGAATCCAGGGAACTGCCAAAAACTTCATCCGTCGAGATTTGGATCATGCGAGGAACCTTGTACACGCGTACTGCTTCGAGTAATTGATACGTCCCAAAAATATCTGTCATGATGAATGCCTGCGGGTCTAAAATCGATCGATCCACATGTGTTTCTGCAGCATAATTGATGACAAGGTCCGGATGGTGCTTTTCAAACACCGAACGGACAAGATTCGCATCTGCGATGTCGCCGTGCACAAACGTATAGCGCGGGTCGTTCTCAATGTCCGCAAGATTTTCTAGGTTACCTGCGTATGTCAGTTTATCAAGGTTGATGATCCGCACATCGGGGTTGGTCCGCAGTAAATAATGGACCATATTGGATCCCATAAAACCTGCGCCGCCAGTCACGAGAATGTTCTCCATAGAAAAAAATTACGTTTTACGCTGAAGGTAATGAAAAAGTGCAGTGATCGTCAGTCCATCTTGAATTTCCGATTTGAGAATCATTTGGATGATTTCGTCCAACGAGAATAGCTGCACCTTCTGCACTTCTCGATCATTGGCTTCAATCGTTCGTTCCTTTGAAAGATGGCTGCTATAAAAAATATATGTATCTTGATCATTGTTTGCATGCGACGCACAAAATTTCCCTAAATACGTCGCGTCGTGTGCGCGATAACCTGTTTCCTCTAATCCTTCACGCATCGCATCTTGCGCGTATTCTGCAGGATCTGCACACCACTTGCTAACGCCGCCCAACGGGAATTCCCAAGAAAATCGTTGGGTCGGGTAGCGCCATTGACCCGCCATCACAAATTTGCCCGGTTCGATTTCCGGAATAAGAATCACACACGGTTTCATAGAGAAGAACGAATACTTCCCGGTTGTACTGTCGGGAAACACGACCTGATCTTCGATCAAGGTCAAAAAATCGAACAGGCGTTGTTCTGTCCGACTCAAACGTTTCCATGGGTTTTTCGGTATCTCCATAAATTATGGCGTCTCGGATCCAAGACGTTTTCCCATGAGAATATTTGCACGCAACAATGCATCAAACGTTCCTGCATCAATCCATTCTCCATCAATGACTTCGACCTGTAGTTCTCCGAGTTGCAAATAGTGATTATTCACATCGGTGATCTCGAACTCTCCCCGTGCAGATGGCTTTAAATTTTTTGCAATCTCCACCACCCGACGATCATACACATACAAACCCGTAACACAATAATGAGAGTCCGGATTCGTGGGCTTTTCAATAATCTTTGTCGCTTTCCCAGCTTCATCAAACCACACCACACCAAATCGTTCCGGGTCCGGAACAGTTTTCGCAAAAATTTTTGCTCCAGACTTGAAATTCTTGATCGCCATTGTGAGGTCGTGCTCAAAAATGTTATCTCCCAAAATCATCGTAACATCGTCATCATCGATAAAGGATTCCCCAATCAAAAACGCCTGCGCTAATCCTTCGGGTTTATCTTGAATTTCATACGTGAATTTCGCACCAAATTCTTTTCCCGATCCTAACAGTTTCAAGTATTCTCCGGCGTGGTCCGGGGAAACAATCATGAGAATTTCTCGAATCCCCGCGTGAAGCAATGTTTCCAACGGATAAAAAATCATCGGCTTGTTGTAGACCGGCAGGAGTTGTTTACTTGTAACTTTTGTGAGCGGCGATAATCGGGATCCGCTTCCACCGGCTAAAATAATCCCACGCATATGCAAAAAATTGGACAGATATGATTTTATCAGAGGAACCGAAAAAAATCAACGTTCTGGACTCTCCCCCGAATTTTCAAGTGGCTGCCACTCCATTGGAGCTCGGCGTTTCCATACAACGGCAAGTAAGAAGGCCAATAGCCCCACAATCACGGCAATCCAAATCGAGAGCCGTGATTCCGTGATTCCTGGAAACCACATTTTGGAAACCCATAAAACCAATACGCCCAAGAAACAGCCTTCCGCAATTTGAAGAAAAAAGGATTTCATGGACGTTGTTGAATGTTATTCCAGAGCTTGCGCGGAATATCCGAAAGCGAAATCGGGGGTTTGTGAAATATCCATCGAACGCGAGAAAATCGCAAGCGTTCTGGATCTTCCTCTGCATTGGGCACATGCAGCGCTCCTTGGATATTGCCGTCTTCGGTCACGAGAAGCTCGGGTCCAGTAAATGTTGCTTGCGCAATCCAGCTGCCATCTTTCTGCTGCCGAATGGTTTCCCGATGCTCCACGATGTAATCGACAAAACGTAAGTCTTGTTGATTATGTAAGCCTCTCACTTGGTATTGAGGAGGAACGACGAGCGGGCCAACTTGTGACAATAAAAAGACGCCGTCGGTTTCTAACCGAACATCCCGATCTTGAATGCGGACACCGTGAAGACCGAGCTCGAGCGGTAATTGTGGGTTGCGATCGGGATCTGTTAAAAAGACTGATTGCGCGTCATCAATGCGTAGCTCTTGTGACGCTTCAACATGTGGGATACTTGCCCGCAATTTCGAACCATGAAAAGTTAACGTGATTGGCTCATTCACCGATCCCGAAAACCAGGTGTTGTAGGCAATTCCATCTCCGAGCATCACGCTTCCATCCATGAGGATGGGTTGATGTGTGGACGTGAGATTTCGCAAAAACACATCTGACGATGTTTCAATTTTTAAACGGTAGATTCCATCCGGAAGATCTGAATACCGGATCGTTTCGTGCGTTAACACCCCAGAAACTTCCGGATCAATATCGCGCACAAGTAATGAACGGTCGATGGTGTGAATTCCCTGTGACAACTGAATCGTAATGTCATCGGTGCCAGGATACCGATTGCCATCAATGCGATCAAATGTAAACTCGATCCTTCCATCTTTTGGGATAGCAATTAAGGTATGCGTACCGCGCAGCGTTCCGTTGAACGTTTGGGGACCCGTGAGAAATGGTTTAGTCAGATCCGCGCGCGATAAATAGGTTTCCAGGTTGACATTGAGCATGGCAACACGTGAAAAGTCGTGGATGCCGTTCCAAAACGCGCTCAAATCCTTGTATTGCGTTGCGGTATCGCGCTGCCATACCGTGATACCGGATTCACGAATCGGATTCCAACGATGCGTTTTTCCATCATCGACATCGGGGATTTCTTGACCACGATCGAGTGCATCCAAGCGTGCATCACCAATATACAAGGATTTACCGCTCCGAATCCCTTCTCCATTATCGAGCGCCACCGTCACTTCGGATTGACGAACAAGATTATCGCTTTGCACTTCCACATCCAACGAAGCAAAAGAGCGCGGCGGAACAATTTGAAATGGAATACTGTTTCCTAATGCCATGACTTGATTTTCCCCTTCGATCACGAACTGTCGTGGTCGCCCCCAAAGCTTCAGTTCATGGGAAATCGTTTGCGCAGTCGCCTCTACTGTCAATACACCACTCGGAACAGCATAAATCCACCCATATACCGCAATGACCAACCCCGCAACAACCATAACTCCGATCAGATGTGAAATTCGAGGCATCTTCATGACCAGAAGTGTACAGATTTCTGCTGCGTCCGACAATACAAAGAAAGTTGATCTGGAAAACCCGCCACAAGAGGCAGCTTGTACATTTCTTTTCTCACGTGACAGGACGACAAAATTCATTATAATGATAGTCACTCTATGAGCACTGAACACCCTACCCCGACGCCTCTCCACCGTGGGTGGATTATCATGATTGCGTTTATCCTCGGTTTACTTCTCTTTCGAGAAGCAGACATGGTTTCAAATCTAAAGTTCGTGGGCACGTATCTTGTGATAGGTCTTGTGCCGGCGTGGTGCATTACGTACAGCCTCTTTCCCCAACCTGAAAATCCGTCCCATGGGATTTTCCGAAATGCCATGACACTTTTAGGAAGTATCGTTTTCATTCCGATCCTCCTTTTTATCCTCCATATGCTATTCGGTGTCCCGATCTCTATTACTTCTTCCTTGATTCTCTCTGGTGTAATTGTGGTTCTCACGATGATCCGCTGGAGTTTCCTACACGATGCACGGCACAGTTAAACATGAAAGATTCACGCTCCTCATGACTTCTTCAATCCTCTTATGAGTTCCAACTTTTTTCGTGGAACAATTTCATTAAGCATTGCAACGCTGTTCTTTTTTGGTGTGGGTTACTTGATCCAATACGGAATCGCATGGTTTGTGCCTCACGAGCATTATGGAAATTTTGGAACCGTCCTCTACTTCTTGAGTACCATTGAAAATATTTTTGTTGGCGGGCTTTCGCTTTCTGTTTCGCGATTCTTAGCTGAGAATCCTCTTGCTGGTGCTGCGATTATCCGAAAATCTCGCTTGATCCAAATCATCATTGCAATGGTTTGCATGGGTGCACTTGCCGTCGCAGTGCCCTACCTCGGTCGCGCATTTCATTCCGAAGAAATCGAACGCTTGCTATGGATTGTGGTTGCAATTATCCCATTCTACAGTGCGCGCGGGTGGATCCAAGGTATTTTAGGTGGGCAGCAAGAATTCATTGGCCAGGCAAAAATCAAAACATCGACCGGGATCGTAAAACTGGTGCTGGTGTTTGCAGCACTTCTCATTGGTTACGAAACCATGGGTGTACTATTTGGATACTTATTGTCAGGAGTGTTTGGATATTTCTACGCGCGGACATTCGTGCATCCGATTCAAGATAAACAGGATATCTCCTTCTCAACAATCTTGCGATATACTGTTTCGGCAACCATCTTTTTAGTTGTCTTTCCCCTATTCTTTAACATGGATGTGTTTTTAGTAAAAAGTCTAGCGGATTCTTCGATGAATTCCGATTCCTACATCGCCGCCACAACGCTTGCGAGACTTCCTTTTTATTTATTCACCGGGGTCCTACTGACCTTATTACCATCCGTGTCCCACCTCAAAGAAACAAGTATTCAGCAGGTCGAACGGCTTTTTGGAGAAGTCCTGCGGTATAGTCTCATTTTCTTACTGCCGATGATTACGATGATTGTTGCAACGGCAAAGGATCTTTTGACACTTCTCTACCCAGATCGCGCTGGATACGTTACCACGCAAAGCGTTGAAAGTTTGAAATTTCTCATCATTGGAATTTGTGCCCTGATCGTATTTCGCTTATTTTCTACCGTCGTTGTAGGAATCACTACTCCTCATCGTGTCATGGGGGTGACGCTCATCATGATTATTACAAATGCGATGGCAAGTTTCTTTTTGGTTCCTCGTTATGGTCCCATCGGAGCTGCGATCTCACTCATGATCTGTTCGTTACTCGGACTCTTGTGGATGATCCTTGAAGCTCAAAAACATTTTCATGTGATACTTCCCGTTTCAAGTCTTCGGAATATCATCGTAGGGTCTGCGGTGGTAGGTATCGTGGCGCTGTATCATCCGACTGGACTCTTGCTCATTGTAGAACTCATTGCCCTCGGCGGATTGTACGTCGTTGTGCTTTGGATGTTCCGAGAGATTCAACAAAAAGATATTTCTCGACTGATGCGAATCATTAAACGAGCACCCATCCGTGAAGAATTGGCGTAACTTTTTCTCGATTGACGATCTTCTTGGCGGCATCCTTCTACTTGCTGTCATGGGTTTGGTTATTATTTACACATCGGTAACAAACATCCAAGGAGATGGAAAATTTCACACATTGATGGCGCGCGAAATTTCTGAAACAAATAGTGCTCTCACGCACTTTACGCATACCTTGCTTTCGACGGATGGCCCAGAAAAAATCATGGCGCCGATCAACTACCCTCAAACAGCACACGTTATCCTCGCAAATCTTTTTTCCTTAGGCGGAGAAGTTTCCGTCGAACTTTCGGGTGCGATGTTCGCTGGTATCACCGCATTGTTTACCTATCTTCTTCTCTATCGCTATGGCCGCACTGCAGCGTTTGTGACAGCGATCCTCGTTGTCGTGTTCAATATCCGTCGATTTATTATGGTTCCATTGATTGAACAAAGTTTACTTGCCGCAACATTTGCGTCACTTGCTGCGGCCGTTCAATGGATGCGATCTCCTTCTGTGCGATGGTCCATGATCCTCGGGATTCTGCTCGGGATCACTGCGAGTCTGAAACAACAAGGATTGCTGGTGCCCCTCGCGGTTGGATTCGCTCTTGTTTGCTGGTGCGGGTTTCAAATGGTAAGGCGAAGGAAAAAAACAGGGCTGCGGTATCTAGTAGTGATTGCAGTGGTGATGACGGTTGTAATGATCGTTCCTTTATGGGAACATGTTGCGCGAAACGGAACCATTGGATACGTCCCTGGAACCGGAACGTCTGGATTCTTAGACCGCATCCCGATTGTGGGTGCGGTGCTGGATAATCATTTCCCGCTTGACACCATTGCAGCAGAACGCGTTCAGGAACGCATTGCCTATATCAATCGTGATCCAGTCAGTATGGCAGCTGTAACACTTTCCTACCTTGCGTTTCCTGTGCAATTTTCTACACTTGTTTTTTCCACACTCCATCTGAATGACGCACTGGAAATCGGAATTTTTGCGCTCATTGCATTGTTGGGGATGATGGAGATTGCCCGTCGTTCGCGAGCGTTGGCATTCGTAATTGGCGCGACACTGGGTATGGAAATTCTCTTAACGTGGGTAACGCAATCGCGCATCGAACAATACCATGTGATTGGCATTGCTGCGGCTGTCCCATTTCTAGTGTTTGGATTCCAATTTTTATGGAAGCACTCCCCGTCGCGTTCTTCCGTTATTCTACTTACTCTCGTGATGGTTGCATTCATGGGAACAAACTATGTGGATCTTGTACATCGCATGGTCTATGGAAATGCCGGACGTCAGGAAACAGAAAATCTCGAAGCGTATCAAGAACTTGCGAACCGTGTTGAGGGGATCATTCCGAAGGATGCGGTTGTCTTGGGAGCTTCGACGAATTTTCAGTATTATCTCCGACGCGATATGTTGTGGCTTTCAACCGGCGGAGCTGCTGAAACAACAACCATTTTCGAATCGTTAGATCCTGAAGAAGCCATTCGTCATGTGCGAAATTACAAGATTGATTTTGTGTTCATTGAATGGGAACAACTCAATCGTCCGGGGTTGCGGGATTTTATTCCTCCCCGCGGCTTAGTGGATTACATCGATCACTCCCCGTATTACAACGAAGTCTATTCCGTGCGTCGCGATGGATACCGCGTGTTGACATTATATCGCGTCAATCGTTGAGGTGTGAACTCATGGATTCGAGATGTCTTTCGTTATTGGAGTACGTGCTCGAGTCTTTGCATCACGAGGTTGTGAATTTCTTCCGGCGTTTGCGTTCCATCTAGTCGCACGACATTGCGACATCTCGGGCTGTCAAACCATTCCAGATACAGCGCTGCTTTTGTTTGATGAAATTCCCGTGAATACTCATGATCACGGCTCCAGCTTACTTCTACTGGTATCGTCATCCAAAAGCGAAACAAGGGTGTGGGAGTACAAGAAAAAACAAGGGATTCTAGGGAAGCAGATCGCATGCCATAATGTCGAAGTTTAACAATCAAATCATCGACATAACGATCCGAAATCCAAACATCAAATTGCCGAGCTTGTATTGACGTCAGCCAAATCTTCAGCAGGTCCTTGATCACAATGAATAAAAAAACTGGAAACCATCGAAGCCATCGCGGAAGCGTTGATGCGCGAGATCCCTTAGTATCATGACGCAGTAATGGCCGATTGGCATGCCCGGAAAATACCGATTGACCACGATTTCGCAATGCATCGGATAACATCCCACACTGTGTGGTTTTTCCGCTCCCATCGATTCCAGAAAATGTGATGAGTTTTGGCATTATGGGTAACGAATACCTGTAAACTGCTTGAATTTTTCAATCAGATAGAACGCTGGATACGCGTACATCTCTCGAAACGCAAATCCGAAGTTCGCATGCCGAAGGTTGTGAATAATACGTTCGGAAAAAGCCCACAGCTGGAACACCCCAGGATACCGTTCCGGAAATCGAATCATCGCGCGGTACGGTGTAGGTGCATTCGGGATTGATATAAGCCCTGGAACACTGGCTCCAAATCCCGCAAGCGCAGATAAGAATAATCGAAACGCAAATCCCCATCCCTCGCGTTCAGATTCGCGATGCATGAATTCCCAATCTAACGGTTCCTGCGTACGCAACGCTGCGTCATAAAATTCTCCAAGAGTTACTTGGAAATTTTCAAAGACTGTGTGGCCTGCATGAATCAACAGATCATGCTCAAGACTCGGCGCCCAAAACTCTATTCCTTCCACAGAAACGCGTCGACGCTTCTGAAACAAGGAATCATTCGTTAAATACGGAACTCCATTCCATGTAACACCACGGTGCAGATGCCATCC
>CAZOCX010000020.1:0-3901 GCA_964578475.1 uncultured Gammaproteobacteria bacterium
CCCCCGCTTTCGAGTGATGTCTTGCAGAAAGCTACGGACTATGAGACACCGGTTGTCGGACTCGGAAATCTCCCCTCGCGTGTTCAGGCACATCCGTGCGATCTTATTGGCGCATCTCCGCGGCTCGTTGCCACGTCTGATCAACTCAAAAATGTCCGTACGCACATTCGTCATGATCCGGAAAAATCCGCAAAAGCCGTTCTACAATTGCTCGACAAACGTCGTTAAATTTGCTATTATTTTCTTATGGAACGCGACCAAATCGGAAAATATCATGTGCAATATGACCCCGATCATCATGAGCAGGTATTGGAGCATCTCGAAACTCTACGGAGAGAAAAACCGCACGAGTTTGAAGAACTGATGACCACGGGAGGCGATGTAAAGGTTGGAGGGACAACATTTACATTAGCAGACCACAACGGCGGCATGCGGATTCAGAAGAAATTCAACTCGTTTTTCTAGAGCTCTAGGCGGCTTTTGTTGCGTTATTTATGACTGTTTACACGGTCTCGGAATTGAACCGTGCGATTCGTGAGTTGCTGCAGGATCACGTTATCGCAGTTCGCGGAGAAGTCTCCAATATGCGCATTACACGTAATCAGCTCGTGTTTTTTGAGTTGAAAGATGCACAAAGTTACGTCACGTGTTTTCTCATGGCATTCCATCTCGAACAGAAGATCAAAGATGGCATGGAAATTCAAGTTGTTGGAACGCCGTCGTTATTTTTGAAATCCGGCAGTTTTCATATTGCTGTACGAACGATTGAAGTGATGGGATCTGGCGATTTACAGCGCCAGTTTGAATTACTGAAGCGCAAACTCGAATCCGAAGGGCTGTTTTCCGAATCCCGCAAACGCACCATTCCCGCGTTTCCCGAAACCATTGGGTTGATTACATCAAAAGACGGCGCAGCAGTCACGGATGTGGTACGTGTGCTCCGGAACCGCTGGCCCATTGCAGCGGTGAAACTCTATCCGGTTGGTGTACAAGGCGAACAAGCGATTCCCGGTATTCTTCGTGCATTTCAGTGGATGGCAACTCACGCGAAAGAGATCGATACCGTGATTTTGACCCGCGGGGGAGGATCGTTATCGGATCTTTGGGCATTTAATAGCGAAGCATTATGTCGCGCCGTATTCTCGTGTCCTATCCCGGTGATTGCAGGTATTGGGCATGAACGCGATCAGACACTCGTAGAATTGGTTGCAGACCAACGTGCATCCACGCCGTCGAATGCTGCGGAGATTGCCACACCCACTATTTCCGATGTGGCGTATTACATTTCTACACAGCAAGAACAAATGATCGGAGCAGTGCGTCGTCTGTGTTTCGATGCCAAGCAATGGTTTCGCGATCTCTTGGATCGGTTAGAGCTGACGATTCGCACACCGCTCCAACGCATGAATAATGCTGTGCACCAATTTCACATCAGTACCAATACTTTTCAATCTCGGATTACCCAAGATCGATTGCGCGTGGACCATTTTCTAAAGCTCTTGCAAAGTCTTTCCCCAACACATATTCTGGATCGAGGGTATAGCATCACGCGTGATGCGCATGGCAATGTTCTCAAACGCGCAGATCGCATCCCATCCGGAGAACACATTCGCACACAACTTGCCATGGGTGTGCTTTCATCCACTGTGGATTAATCTATGACAAAAAAAAGTTCGTTTCATGAGCAACTCAAAAAGCTCGAGGAGATTACCGCCTATCTCGAGCAACCAGACTTGGATTTAGAGCAAGGATTAGGAAAGTTTGAGGAAGGGTTGAAACTCGCGAAAGAATTAAAATCGCGATTGCGCTCGCTCGAACAAACCATTGAGACGATCAAAGAAAAATTTCACGATGATCAGGTAGAAGGCGATCCTTCCTAAATGGAAAAGATTTTGTGTATTCGCTATAATCGTAACGAGGTGGCTTAGATCAATTCTCTGAAGGAGGCATGAATTACGATTGGGTTATTATCCTCGGTTCTGCAGTGCTGCTTTCGATCGGTGTATTGTTGGGTTACTGGAGTCGGCAATCCGGAAGCCGGCGCGGGCTTTCGGACGTCGGACTTCGAGATGCGGTCCGCGATGCGCGGAACGGCGAATTTCCAGTGCTTGTCGGTCGCAATGAAGAATTGAAACGCATGATGCAAGTTTTGAGTCGTGAGCGCAACCCTCATGTATTGTTAGTCGGAGAACCGGGCGTTGGCAAAACCACATTAGCAAGCCGAATGGCAACACTGTTGGTAGAGCATAAAGTACCGCGGCGCCTAAAGAATTACCGGATGATGCAGTGGAATTTCGCACAATGGATTACGCAAGCAGAATCCTCCGAACAATTACTCGAGGTTCTGTCGTATCTGCCGAGTCGTTGTATTGTGTGGATGGATAACTTAGAAGAATGGTGGCCTGTGTTAGAACGTCGAGGATTACTCTCCTTGGTCTTTGAGGGACTGAAGCGCAAAGGAATTTCCGTGATTGGTATCACTACTCCCAAACACCATCAAGAACACATTCATCTTCATCCACGGCTTTCTCGATTCTTCCATCCCATCCATGTAGCGCCCGCAACCGTTAAAGCCACGCTGCAGATTTTAGAAACCATGGTTTCCGATATCGAGGAGCGTTCTCCTGTACAGCTTAAGCCTTCAGCGTTGAAAGCCTGTATCACCTATGCGCGGCATCATCTTCCGCACGCGTTCCTGCCAGCTTCGGCGATCGAAGTCTTGGAAGAAGTCGTTACATTTGCAGACACACAAATCACCGATCGAGAACAACGCCGTGTGATCATGCAAACAGATGTGGAGAATGCCATGGAGCATCGATCTCGTCATTATCGGGACCCCCGCGATTAAGATATGTCTGTGTTGGCAGAAAAACATTATTGGAGAACCGCCGTGTATTCCGGGCTTGGAATAGCCGGAATCATTACGATCCTTGTTCTCCCATGGGATTTCCCTGTTTCGCAATGGCTTCCGCGCGCCACAGGATGGCTGTTTGTCATCTGCGGCGTTGTCCTGGCATCCAGTCTTATCGCAGTGTTATCCCGAAAGCGTGCAGTAGCGTTTGGGTTGATTGGTGGAGTGATTGTTGCGCTGCTGATATTAGGTATTTTGGGGTCCATTGTGGGAATGATTGCATTATTTCAAGGATTCTATGAATGAGGAATCATTGGCCATTGATACAACTGTGGTGATCGATCTCGAGACCCCGCGGACCTTTCAGGATGTTGGAGGCCATCATCATCTGCATTTGCTGGGTATTTCAGTATGCGGTGTGTATTTTTATGAAACCGACACCTATCGGGCGTTTCGTGTGGAGCAACTTCCGGAATTCGAAGCGTATCTGAAAGAACATCATCCGGTCATCGTGGGATTCAATCATCGACATTTTGATCTTCCTATACTGCAACCCTATTTACATGACGTGAAACTTTCTGCGTTGCCGACTATTGATATCATGGCAGAAATTGAGCAAGTAGAAGGATTTCGATTGAAACTTGATACGTTGGCCCAAGGTACGCTTCTTGAGGGAAAGTCAGGAGATGGCTTAGATGCGGTCCGGTACTACCGGCGTGGAGAATGGGACAAGCTCGAACAGTATTGCTTGCAAGACGTACGCCTCACGAAAGAGCTCTACGATTACGGAAAGATGCATGGGAAACTGTATTATCAATCGAATGGCGCACCGCGCGCAGTCCTAGTGTCATGGGGCGGAGAAACCACGGTTTCGGATTTGTTGGAGCAAGCATTTAAGGAGCATCAACAAGTGGAAGTCACGATGCGTATCCAGAACGAAGGCGAGACATCGCGCATCACAACCATCGCAGATTTGCATGCATGGAATCCCGAAACAGTTCGACTCTTTTCGCACGTAACTCAAGAAGAATTAAAACTTCCGCTTCGATG
>CAZOCX010000020.1:4001-10870 GCA_964578475.1 uncultured Gammaproteobacteria bacterium
GCGAATATTCGGCCTGTGAACAACTCAATGATCCAATTGTTGACACGGAAGTTCTTTGGATGGTATAATACATTTGTAAATTTATTTTTTCGGTTACACGTTAGCTCAACATGCGTAACGTAGGAGGAATCGATATCAGATTTTACTCCAATGCAGAAGCCTTGGCAGTCTTTTCTATTTTTCCTTTTCAAAAATCCTTTTCCTTTTCATTAAATAACCCCGCTTTGTACTTTTGAAATAGAATTTTCTTTTAATTATTAAGTAATTTCTTCCGACTTTTTGCGAACATGCTTGATTGCGAAAAGCGGAAGCAAGGTTCATATGAACATGCTTCGTAAATACCGTCATCTACGACGGTGGGGAACCTTGGGAGCTCTCGCGTTGGCCGCGGTTGTCGTGGTCGCGTGGAGTGGAACCCAAGCAGCACCCAAGGCTCAAGAAGGAGAGGACTTTGGTCCTCCAGATCCGGATGATCATGTATCTGCAGTTGTGGTAACCCCAGGAAGTACTTCCGAAGGGGCTACGACAACCTATAGTGTTCAATTAACACTTGCGGATGCGGTTCCGGCGGACACGTCCGTGCGATTGGAGTTTCGAGATATGTCGTGCGATCGTGGATTTGAGTTTAATCGGGTGACTGCTACAGTTAATCGCTGTGAGTTTGACTTATCAAATGCAACGAGTTCGACACATACGATTACGGTGTCAGCAGACGATAACCGATCCGTGGTCGTTGAATTTCCCAGTGGACAGTCAGCGGGCACCTTTACCGTCCAGTTGGCAAATATCGTGAATCCGACACAGTCTGGCTCATTTGCTGTGGGAGCAACGTCGTATCTTCCCGATGAAGAACCCGAGGAATTTAAACAAACCGTGTCCGATACATTCTTCATGGGAACGGTCATTGTCACTGGTACTGTGACAGATCCGGATGGGGTTCCTGTCCCGTACGCTGGAGTCGATTTCTACAATGAGAACTGGACTGTTCACAGTTGGGCAAGCACAGATCAGAATGGTGTTTATGCGATTGTAGGAACTGTTGCGAATGGAACCTACTACATTAGCGCATACCCGCCGCAAGACTCTGCATTTACACAAAGCGATCGAGTAACCGTAAACTACAGTGGATCGACAGTGACAGCCAATTACCAATTTGCTTCTGCTACAAAGACACTTGTTGTAAATGTGAGCTATGATGATGGGACTCCGGTGACAACGGCTCAAGTGAATGCTTGGAATAACCGTGGTGGTGGGACAAGTTCGAATGTGGATGAAAATGGGCAGGCGACATTTACTCTTAGTGGCGGTGAATGGCAAGTCATGCCGGAAGCTCCGTGGAACCAGGAAGATGGTCGTCGTGAAGATGTGGACTGGGTTTCTTCAGAACAGAAATTTGTTACATTCGCGAATGACGACACCGAGGAAACGCAAACAGTCGCTATCACCGTACAGAAATCCAATGCTCGCATTACCGGACGACTTGTGGATCCGGATGGAGGACCCGTGCAAAATGCTTGGGTGGATTTTCGACAAGGTGATGGACGCGGCATCGGAACCTCGACCGACAGTGATGGAGATTTTTCAGCGGCGTTGGTCGCGGGAAATTATAAAATGGGGATCTGGGCCGGTCAGCAGTACAGCAATTTGTATTTTCAAGAAATGAATGTTTCGGTTGCAGTAAATCAAACCTTAGACTTGGGCACCTTATCCATGAGCGAGTATGATGCTCAAATTACGGGAACCCTTACAGACACCAATGGGGACCCGGTTTCTGGATTACAAGTCAATACCTGGCTTGAGACTGGGTCTGGTTGGTCAAATACCCAGACCGGAGATGATGGGATATATTCTTTAGGAGTTTACGCAGGACAATGGCAAGTAAGTCCAGATAACCGTCCAGAGTCAGGCTATGTTTATGCCGGTGATTCACAACGAGTCAAGGTAACATCTGGCCAGACTGTTACGGGCGTGGACTTTGAGGTTTCTGTTGCCGATGCGACCTTGGTCTTACAGCTGGTTGCGGAAGACGGTGGATCTGTCCAAGATATTTTTGGTGGTGTTGGATGCTACGAAGCAGGTGGAGGATTCAAGGATTTTGGCGGTGGAGTTCATGGAGGATTTGACCGCGGTGTTGCGCGATTACCGGTTGTTGGTGGTAAAACCTACACGTGTAATTTATGGCTTCCACCGGAAGTGGAGTATTCTGTTGAGGGTGAAGTTGAAGTAGAAGTTCCAGAAGGCGAAACAGTAACAGAACAGGTAACGCTGCTTGCGCACAATGCAACGATTCGTGGATTCTTGAAAGATCAAAATGGGCAGTTAGTTCGAAATACCGAAGCCGAAATCTGGGCAGCGGATGAAAATTTCATGAGTTGGCGAAACACGCGATTGAACGCAGATGGAAGTTTTAGCATGACCGTTCGGGACGGAACGTATAACTTAGGATATTGGTTTCCCATGCGTGTTGGTGAAGAATCCGAATACTTGCAGACGCATAGCGAAAATAATCGTGTGACCGTAGCAGAGGGGGCGACAGTAACCAAGGTGTTATTAGCTCCGAAACGTAATGCAAGTGTGACAGGCGAGATCCTGGATCCCGATGGTGATCCCGTAGAAGGTCACCTGTGGATTGGTGCTTCCAATCGTCGATTCTTAGAAGAGCGCGTGAAAGGCGATTTCGAGGGCGCGATGATTCTCGATATCGGATCCGAGGTGATGGACGGGGAATTTAGCTTAGGACTTGTTGCAGGTACGCATGCCGTCACCGGAGACAAGGTGGAGTACGAAGTATTCGTTGGACTTCCTCCAGAAAAGCAATCCATGAGATGGATGCCCCCACAAAATGTAACCCTCACTCCGGATGCAGGCGATGAACTTGAATTAACCATGCAATTTACAGAGGCAGATACGGAAATGACCGGAACCGTCCGCACCGAAGAAGGCGAAATTCCGGATCATGGATTTGTATGGGCGTGGAATGATCTAGGAGGCTTTAGTGGTGTAGAAGTCTGGAACGGAGAATTTGCATTACCATTGAACATTTCTGAAGGATTCTGGCACATCGGCGCGCATGCGGAAATTTTTGGTGAAGGATTCTTTGAGGCGGAGGAAACAATGGTATTAGTTTCGAGTGATGAACCGTTAGAGCACGACTTCGTTGTTTCCGAGTATCGGTATGATGTTCCAGAAAGCTCGAGCTTCAGCTTTGACGCGGGAACGGCCTTTAGCGCTACATTAGAAGATGGGACAGAGATTACGGTTCCAGCAGGCGCAATGGGTGAATCTGGATCGACCGTGAACTTGACGGCAACACCGGATGTGAATTTCTACGAAACCGGTGACAAACAAGTTGGCGGAGGATTCGTATGGGATTTTGAAGCATTCGTGGATAACCAGTTGGTGGAATCCTTTAACTCGAATGTTACCTTGTCGATCCCGTACAATGAGGATGAGTTGTCCGAGCTGGATGGAATGGATGAAGAGAACATCTCTGGACAGTACTATGATGATCAAAGTAACACGTGGAATCCACCGGATACCACGACAGTGGATACAGTAAACGACCGTATCATTCTGCAGTTGAGCCACTTTACGCAGGTCGGGATCGTAGGTGTTGCGGGTGGTGGATCGCTTGCAGCCTCTAGTGGTTCTGCGGGTGAAAAAGACTTGGTGGTGTCCGGATACGATAATTCTGGCGGACCACGCGTTGCAAAATACACCAAAGACGGGGACTTGACCGCAACCTGGGAAGCGTACAACGGTGCACTTCGCATGGGTGTAGAAACACTCGTGGGAGATGGTGATGGAGATGGTGACGACGAAGTATGGACCATTCCGGGTGCAGGATATCCAAAGCAAGTGCGACGGTTTGATGGTTCCGGAGTAGTGATGTCCCAGTTTGCTACTTACCCGAATGGAGTCCGCGGACGCGTGAATGCACAGCTCACGGATTGGGATGGTGATGGCAACGATGAACTCGTGATGGTTCCAAAAGATGCCGGAATGCCAGCGCATGTCACAGTGTGGGATGAAAATGGAAACTTATTGAAGCAATTCTCTGCGTATCCCGGATACGAAGGTGGAGTCCTGATGAAAGCAGCAGACTTGGATGGAGATGGAACAGGTGAGTTAGTTCTGGCAACACACACGGGCCATAACCATATCACGGTGTGGAACACGGATGGTGACCTTGTGATGAATTGGAGCGCTTATGGAACAAACGCAACCGGTGGAATTTCCTCGCTTGCCGTATCGGATATGGATGGAAATGGCGAGATGGAAGTGGTTGTCGGAGCTAATGAGAGAACCAGTATGGTTCGACGCTTTGACAAAGATGGAAATCTCTTAAGCCAATTCGACACCTTGGGTGATCCGATTGCAGATCAGGGCGTGCGCGTTTGGACGCTGGATTCCAATAATGATGGAGAGGGTGAAGTTCTCTCCTTGCGAGGATCCGGTGCGGGATTCCGCAAGCACAGTAAGGATGGAACACTCGAGGCCTATATTGATGCATGGCCAAGCGATGTCGCGGCGGGCCGCATGGTGTTCGGAGTTGTCACCGACGTGGATGGTGACGGGGATGATGATCTCGTGAGTACATTAGGTCCTGGCGCAGGACCAATGGTACGAATCCTCGACACTCGAACTGGAACTGTTCTGACCCAGTGGGACGCTCTGAACGAAGGCTATCGTGGTGGGATCATGGTTACCCCGATCGCAAAATAGTCTCTCAATCTTAAACGCCTACATAGGCAGCAACAACCGCTCTAGGGAAACTAGGGCGGTTTTGTGTACTTATCCCCAAGGGACCGTCCCTGTATAATACATGCATGAGACTCTTTTGGCATAGGTTTGCGAACGAAGGGATATTACATGTGATCTTGGTATTAAGCCTGACGTTCGTGCTATTTATTCCCAGTTTGGATAACGGATTCCAATCAGATGATTATGATTTTTTACGGGAAGTGGTTGCTGCAGATCATTTCTCGGAGGTCTGGAATTTATTTTGGACGCCTCTTGGTGGCACGGTGCTGCGACCCGTTCTCCATTTGTCGTTTGTGATCGACCACACGATCGCGGGACTTCATGCGTGGTATTATCATCTCGAGAATGTGGGATTGCATCTGCTGAACACCCTATTGGTGTATGGATTGATTCGCACCTGGACGCGACGTCACGGTGTAGCGCTTGCTGCAGCATTGTTCTTTGGCATCTGGCCAACACATCACGAATCTGTGACATGGATTGCTGGACGGACCGATGTTCTGGCAACAATGTGGATTTTCGCAACACTCCTTGCAGTGACACGGACCACACGTGCAGTATATTCGCGTGATCGTCTATGCTGGATTGTGGCAGCATCGGTGTTCGGGCTTCTTGCCGTACTTTCTAAAGAAATCGGCTATGCACTGGTAGTACTTGTCCCACTGACAGTTGCAATCGCGTCTCCTACGCCACGGCGATGGTCGAATTGTTTCTGGGCCGTCGGGATTACGGGCGTCTTGGCGGTATTAACCATTGGATTGCGTTGGTGGGTATTAGGAACACCGATTGGCGGATACAACTTTGGGTTGTTGTCTGTGAATGAACAGCTCGGTCTAAAAGACATTGGCTACTGGATCGCGTCGCCCTATCGTTTTGTCGCGGAAAGTATCAATATCCCTTGGTTAGAACTCACGCATCGGCGCATTTCGAACATCACTCCTGACGCAATTCTCGCGATCGTTGTAGGGCTGATTATCATGGGCGTGATTGCGAATGCGATTCGTTGGAAGGTGGATCGACGTACGGTGATCATTCTTGGTGTGCTGCTGATTGCGTTCTATGCTGCGGCGTTTCCGAGTATTCATTTCTTAAATGGTGTCAAACCCACGCTTGAAGGTTCGCGCGTGTATTATCTTCCGTCGATGTTTGGGGCAAGTATTCTTGCGCTGCTCATAGTTAGCTTGGGACGTCGAGTTCAGGTAGTTGGAATTGTAGGGATCACGAGTTTTTTGATTGCTGCTTTATTATTGAATCGTTTGCCGTGGGAGCAAGCTGCAAATGAATCACAGGCCTTGCAACGCCAGTTGATTCCGATCATCGAAACGCAGCAAATTTCCACGCTGCTCATCAGTGGCATTACAGATAACATTGCCGGTGCCTATGTATTCCGTCGCGGGCTTGAGGATATGGTGTACACATTTGTGCCAGATACAACTGCTAAGGTTATGGGAACAGGGAAAAACGTGATGTTGCCGTCGTGCGACATTTGGCAGGATCCGAATCTTCGCGCAGTAGAATGGAATTCTACGAGTCTTCAATTAAGTTCCATCCCTGTTCCGGTTGTTCCGTCCGATATCCCGATCGCAACAATCCAAACATTTACTGCAGAAGATTTATTAACATGGAAACCCAGTCCAGACCTCGAAGCATTAGAAACCCCAGGACATTTTCGCGTGATCGGCCCAGATCCGTACCTTACGAGTCCATCCCTTTCCCTCAAGCCTTCGGAGATTCCGAAAATTACCATTACTATGCAGCCATTTGAGGATAAAAACCGCTGGGCACTCGCACAGGTTTATTGGTCTGAAAGCACGCCCCCACGATTTGAATCCTATGATAACCAGCAATCGTATTTTATCGCGCTCAATGGTCAGCTGCGTACCGATGATGTGGGTGTGTGTTTGAGTCCGTCGTGGATACTGCAGGATCAGATTCGACACTTACGGTTTGATCCGCCAGGCGTTTCAGATGGTCAGCCGCAGGAAATCGTAATCCAAGAAATTCAGTTACGCGGCAGACAGGTTCAATCTATCCCATAGGTTGAACCTCACCTCGGCAGCTGATACAATGCAAATATGCAAAAAAAGCGCATGTTAAGCGGAATC
>CAZOCX010000021.1:0-7556 GCA_964578475.1 uncultured Gammaproteobacteria bacterium
ATCACCGTATCTGGATTCAAACTGATACTGTCGATTCCCTCCTTCACTAAAAACGCGGCAAATTTCGGATCATCGGAAGGCGCTTGACCACAAATTCCGATTTTTCGATGTTTCTGTTTTGCGGTGCGGATCACTTGTCGAATCAATGTTTTCACTGCTTCGTTGCTTTCACTATATACATGCGACACCAATTCCGAATCGCGATCCACGGCTAAGGTAAATTGCGTCAGATCATTGGACCCAATCGAAAATCCATCGAAGAGTGCAGCAAATTGTTCAGCTAAAATCACGTTTGCCGGAACTTCACACATCACATAAATTTCTAATCCTTTTGCACCACGCCGTAGTCCGTGTTTCGAAAGCAGCTTTAATACTTTGTGCGCCTCCTCAATAGTCCGACACATCGGAATCATCACTTTTACATTCGTGAACCCCATCACATTGCGTACGCGCTTGATAGCCTCGCATTCCATAGCAAACGCCGTGGCAAAATTTGGATCATAATACCGCGATGCACCGCGCCACCCAATCATGGGATTACTTTCGGTCGGTTCAAATTGCGCGCCGCCAATTAACCCCGCGTATTCATTCGTCTTAAAATCCGATAACCGCAAAATCACATCTTTTGGATAGAACGCTGCAGCAATCGTCCCAATTCCAGACGCCAGCTTCTCGATGTAATATTCTTTTTTGTCTGCATACCCCCCGGTCATTGCTTGAATTTCTTTGCGTGCCTTCGAGTCTTTGAGTTCCGAGAATCGTGCAAGTGCGAGCGGATGAATCTTGATACTGGAGGTAACAATAAATTCTTCCCGTGCTAATCCCACGCCGGCATTCGGCAATGCAGCACTCGTAAACGCAATCCCGGGATCTCCAATATTCATCATGATTTTGGTCTTCTTCGGAGGTCGAACGTTTTTCAAATTCACCGTGCGCAGGGTAAACGGCAGTTTGCCAGCATAGACATTTCCAACTTCGCCTTCAGCGCACGAAACCGTTACCGGCATTTTGTCGCGCAATACTGCAGTCGCATTTTCAGTTCCTACTACGCACGGAATTCCCAATTCGCGCGACACAATTGCGGCGTGACACGTGCGGCCTCCGCGATTTGTGACAATCGCTGATGCAATTTTCATAATGGGCTCCCAATCCGGATCGGTCATGTCGGTCACCAACACTTCGCCAGGTCGAAACTTGCGAATCTGTGACGGATCCTCAATCTTCCGAACGGGTCCTGTACCGATTTTGCTTCCCACAGCCATTCCCGAAACCAAACATTCCGAGCGTCTCTGTAATCGATACTCTTGATAACTCGTCTGACTTTTTTGTGACTGCACAGTTTCGGGTCGCGCTTGAACAATATATAATTTTCCGGTGACTCCATCCTTTGCCCATTCCATGTCCATGGGTTTTTTGTAATGTTTCTCAATCAGCACTCCCCATTTCGCTAATTGCACAATTTCCGCATCCGACAGAACATAGGAATGTTGTTCGCGCGGTGTTGTCGGGATATTTTTCGTTGGATGATGTACATCGCGCGTGTATACCATTTTGATTTTTTTCGCACCGCGGCGTTTCATGATCGGTCGAAATCCTTGCATGAGCGTCGGTTTGTGCACGTAAAATTCATCAGGGTTCACTGCGCCTTGCACAATATTCTCTCCCAATCCCCAGGATCCATTGATCAAGACAACGTCGCGAAATCCCGATTCTGTGTCGAGCGTAAACATCACACCCGAACACGCTTGATCCGAACGCACCATTTTTTGCACTCCGATCGACAATCCGACTTTGAAGTGATTGAACTTTTTATCCACGCGATACGAAATCGCACGATCGGTAAACAACGACGCAAAGCATCGATGACATGCGTTTAAGAGCGCTTCCTCTCCACGAATATTCAAATAGGTCTCTTGCTGCCCTGCAAAACTTGCATCCGGTAAATCTTCTGCTGTGGCACTGGACCGCACGGCAACATCGACATTCGGCATACGGTACATACGTTCGAGTTCGTGGTAGCTTGCAACAATATGATCTGCTAAATCCTGCGGCAACGGTGTTTCCAAGATCAACTGTCGGACACTGTGTCCGCGTGTTGCAAGATTTTCAGAACTGCGAGTATCTAACCCGCGCAAAATCGCTCGAATTTTCCGATCGATCCCCGAAGATTTCACAAAATAAAAATACGCATCGGCAGTCACAGCAAATCCATCCGGCACGCGCACACCTTTTGGCGAAAGTTGTCGGATCATTTCCCCCAATGAAGCATTTTTCCCACCGGCAATCGGAACATCCCGCATGGTTAATTTCCGAAACCATCGAATATCGCGTCGTAATGACATGAATAAAAAAATAAATGGTACCTAAAGACCATTATATCATACGCACACACGAAGAATGTTTGCAGAGATTTACCTCTACAATGTAATTTTATCGGCGATAATGGAAATCACTGGCAATCGAATTTTCTTGCCTTGGAGCGCGCCTAAAAATCCAATGATCGCAAGCAACACCACAAGTACCCACAGTAACCAGCCAATCACCGGCACCCAGAAGATCACTGCGCCAACCACCTCGATGACGAACAACACCAATCCTTGCTTGGCATGGAATAAAATATACGAATCTCCGCGCTTGAGTAGCAAGGGAACTAAACACAAAATCCACACATACGAAAGCGCTGCATAGATATGTTGTTCAGGAAGATGTTCTTGTTGCGCCATGGTTGCGACGTGAAGAATGAATTCGTTTTTTCACCTTCTTTATTATAGGCAAGACAAAGAGGAAAATAAAGCCCGAGGCAAGAATCGCTCCTGCAACTCCGAACACTGGCTGAATCAGCAATTCAAAAAAATTCGCGAAGGATGGATCCGAAATCCAGCGAAACATACCTGTTTCAAAGCCCACGATCACCCCGATTCCCGAACTGAACAAGAGAAGTTGCTGGATGGTCCACTGCGAAGGACGAAAAAGGAGAAACGGTAGTAACGCAAACATTGCTAGTTGTACAATCCGACTGGGAATCCGAGAAACATGCATCCAGAACAACAGAAGTTGCAGTAGCAGCATACCGATGAGCGGCAACAAGGCTTCCCTCCAGTAACTTGCGACCTTGCGGCCGGCAAGTTCCATGTCACGGACGGAAGTCGTCGAATGGAGATGATCATGATTCATAAGAGGATTATACCAAATCCAACAAAAGGGACCGTCCCTTAGGAGGGACGGTCCCTTTTTCTCTATCCAGTCCGCGGGTTACATCATATCCATGCCGCCCATGCCACGTGGCATTCCTCCTGGCATTCCAGATTCTTCTTTCTTGGGGAGGTCTGTCACGACTGCTTCGGTTGTGAGGAACAATCCAGCAATGGATGCGGCATTCTGCAATGCGGATCGCGTGACTTTGGTAGGATCGACCACACCGGATTTCACCAAATCTTCATACATGTTGGTTGCTGCATTGTATCCAAACGTGGATTTGCCTTTGCGGACTTCTTCCACAACAACAGACCCATCTTTTCCCGCATTCAATGCAATTTGTCGAACCGGTTCTTCTAATGCGCGGCGCAAAATCGACACGCCCACTTGCTCTTCCAGATCCGAGGTAACGTTTTCTAATTCTCCGGCTGCGCGCATCAAGGCAACTCCTCCACCCACGACAATTCCTTCTTCAACGGCAGCTTTAGTTGCTTCCAAAGCGTCTTCAATGCGATGCTTTTTCTCTTGCATTTCTGTTTCTGTTGCTGCGCCGACTTTTAACACGGCAACGCCACCAGAAAGTTTCGCCAATCGCTCTTGCAATTTTTCTTTATCAAATTGCGAATCGGTTTCTTGAATCTGTCGTTTGATTTGTTCGACACGATCCTGAATTTCTTTTTGATCGCCCTTGCCTTCTACGACCGTTGTGAGATCTTTGGTTGCAATGACTTTGCGTGCACTGCCTAAGCTCGAAAGATCCGCATTCTCGAGTTTCAATCCAATTTCTTCCGAGATGAGTTGCCCGCCGGTCAGCACAGCAATGTCTTTCAACATGTCTTTGCGACGATCTCCAAAGCCTGGAGCTTTCACCGCCAGCACATTGAATGTTCCACGCAATTTGTTCACCACAAATGTTGCGAGCGCTTCACCTTCGACATCTTCGGCGATGATCAGTAATTCTTTCTTTCCGGTCTGTGCCACTTTATCTAAGATCGGTAAAATCGTTTGCACAGAAGAAACTTTTTGATCCGTAATTAAAATCATGGGATTTTCCATGACCGCTTCCATGCGTTCTGCATTGGTCACCATGTATGGCGAGACATATCCTTTATCGAACTGCATGCCTTCCACTACTTCTTTGGTGATTCCAAAGCTCTGTGATTCTTCGACCGTGATCACACCATTTTTTCCAACGGTTTTCATGGCGTCGGCAATGACTTTCCCAATTTCTTGATCGTTTGCCGAGATCGCTGCAACATTCGCAATTTCTTCCCAATTATCTTCTACGCGTTTGGACATGCTCTTCAATGTCGCGACAATGGTTTCTACGGCTTTATCAATTCCGCGTTTCAATGCAATCGGGTTTGCGCCTGCTGCTAAGTTTTTCAATCCTTCGTTCACCATGCTTTGGGCCAATACCGTTGCGGTCGTGGTACCGTCTCCTGCTACGTCGTTCGTTTTACTCGCAACTTCTTTGACCAACTCTGCACCAATATTCTCGAATTTATCTTCGAGCTCAATATCTTTGGCAACCGTTACACCATCTTTGGTGATCGCGGGAGAGCCAAAACTCTTGTCGAGGACGACATTGCGTCCGCGAGGTCCGAGCGTGACTTTGACAGCATTGGCAAGCTTGTTGACGCCAATGCGCATCTTGTCGCGCGCTTCTTGATCGAATAAAATCTGTTTTGCCATATCAATAAGAATGATTAATCGTGATGCGTAAATTATTTCGTCACGACTGCTAACACGTCATCGTGATTGAGAATTTTGTAATCTACGTCTTCGTATTCGACATCGTCTCCGCTATATTTGCCGAACAAGACAACGTCAGAAACCTTCAAGTTGAGCTTTGCTAATTTCTCTCCATTGCCGAGTGCGATCACTTCGCCCTCTGCTTTTTTTTCTTTATCCACAGTATCCGGGAGTACGATTCCCGAAGCCGTCACTTCCTCCTGTTTCAACTGTTTGACGATCACGCGATCGCCCAAGGGTTGAAGCTTCATACGCAAATAACACTAAAGAATGAACGTTGATGGTCTTTTGCCGTTAGCACTCTAAATTCAAGAGTGCTAAACTGCAGTCCCCATCTTAGCCGAAACGTTCATTTTGTCAAGAGCTTTCTCCTTTTCCCGAATCAAGGACGGATGGAACAGCGCCGCGGCAATCCAGAACATGAGAATCCCCGAAGCTTGAGTCCAAAAATAATGATCGAGAAACATCAGCATTCCCATGCTCACAAGCCCGGCAAACGATACGGTGCGCAAGGGCTTCTGAAGCACACTCCAGAGCAATTGCCCCCAAAGCAACAACGCAACTGCCAATCCGATCAACCCTGTTTCGAGTAGCAGTAATGCAATGATGTTATGCGGTGGTTCGAGTTGATATGCTGTACGGTCCGGGCGAAATTGAGCTATTGTCGCTGTCGCATTTCCAATACCATTCCCCACCCAGGGATGTCGAAGCCACAGTTGCACAGCATCTTGTATCGACCCTTCACGCTCCACGACAGACTGCTGCTCCAATCGCGTTCCTAGAATAATGCGTGTTGTAACGAGGTCAGAGAACTGCAATCCTAATCCGACCCACATCACTAATACAACTGCCACAACAACAGGCGCCTGCCAGAGCTTGCGAATAGGTGTTTCCTGGCTCAACGTCCATTGGTAGACAAAATGTGTCATTAACGTCAACGCACCTAACCCCCATGCCACGACACCCGATCGTGAAAACGTAAAAAATAAACCCAGTTGCTGAACAAAGAATCCGATTGCTGCGATAAGCCGTTGCGTAGGATGTGTACAGTGTCGATAACATTTGGCAGAAAGTAAAATCCCGAGCACGAGAAACCCCGCTAGCATATTCGGATGAGGAAATGTTCCAGCTGCGCGTAAAAACCGACCTACCGTAGTTTCTACCACAGAAGTCCCTAACACACCGGGATCTAACCCCGCGAGTCCAAACCATTTCGAAGCAGGAAACTCTTGCATGGAAAATTGCGTCAATGCAAGAAAAGACTGAATAATTCCCGCAATCAGCCACGATCCCATTAACACACGGCGTGCTGATGGCGTCATGCGTAAAATCAACACAAAACACATCATTCCTTCCAACATCCGGACCAAACGAACTATCCCCAAGTCCGGTCGCAATGCGTAAATAAGACTCAAAACAAAGGTAATAAATAATGCAGTCAATGGAGCACAGCGTCCAAAGTTTCGGAATCGACAGCGCCAAAGGTGCGCACCCGCGAATGCCAGAAAAACAAGATCAATGGCATACAACGAAATACGCCCCTCTTCCCACGGCGCCCCTCCGATTGTGGGGTCATTGAAAATGTATCGCGTTTGCAAGGGCAACAAAAACACCAGAATGACCCCTAGCCATTTCTGCATCTTCTCAATATTGGGGAAGGTCATACCAAAAATCCTAGCCGCTTTTGGAATCGATCACGGAATTCGCGTCGCCGGTCTTGATCATGAAACTTCAGCATCTGCGACGACCATACAACATCAGAGGATTGGTTGGCAAGCTGCTTAAGATGCTCTGGCAAATACCACCATTCGAATTTCGCGAGCAGTGATTCTGGCAGGAGATGTGTACAGAATGAAAGCAGTCGATGGATGATTCGATGATACCATCGAAGTTGTACACGTAAATTCGATGAAGGGACGTACAGAGGAGTAGAAATTTGTCGATGCTGCCGAATGCGTTCGTAGAGTTTCAGAGGATCATACATTGGAATTAGATCTTGAATCCAATGATCCAAATAAATATCTCCATCCGGTAACTGAATTGAGGAGAAATCCAGATGATCCGATGTTACAAAAAAACTAAAGCAAAGAGTTTCTGCTCCATGCATCGCTTGCTGTTCATGGGGTCGATGGGAAAACAAGCGCGAAAATAACACGGTCCAAAACCGTGCCGTGAAAATGCGCTGCGGTTCTGTGATTACCAAAAAATCAATATCGCTCTTCATCGTGCAATTGAACAACGCCATGCTGTTACACAGAAACACAGCGTGCACGCCCGGCATCGAGCAAATCCACGGCAATAGTCGACGAATACTTCGCAATTTTCGGATAGAGATTGCGTTGCGATGCAACCGTTCCCGAGAATAATCTGGGGAATCAGCTAATTGATAAAATCCATTTGAGCACGTTAAAATACCGCGTGCAATCAAATGATCACAAATGTTTAAGACATCCGATGCGTTATTGTTTAACTCCCCCAGGGACGGTCCCTTGGGGATAACGCTCGACAACTCTAACAGCGTCCGCGGCTGCGAAAACAAATCATAAAAAACAATATCACGAAGGATGGCGGATTCCTGCTCGTTCATGCCTGTATAGTAGTTCCAC
>CAZOCX010000021.1:7656-10770 GCA_964578475.1 uncultured Gammaproteobacteria bacterium
AATATCACGAAGGATGGCGGATTCCTGCTCGTTCATGCCTGTATAGTAGTTCCACTGGGGCGCGCTCCGCAAGGCGGCTATAATAAAAAGGGGTTGAACCCCCTAGAACAATTATTTCTTCAACACTCGTTTCAAAAATTGGCCAGTATAACTACGCGCGATGGTTGCCACGTGTTCGGGAGTTCCTGTAGCAATCACTTCTCCACCGCGATCGCCGCCTTCCGGACCCAAATCAATGATCCAATCCGCAGACTTGATCACATCCAAATGATGTTCGATCACGAGCACGGTATTGCCTTTGTCGACAAGCTGATTCAACACCGATAACAATCGCCGTACATCCGCAAAATGCAGTCCCGTTGTTGGTTCATCCAAAATATACAACGTGCGTCCCGTAGCCCGACGCGATAACTCGGTCGCAAGTTTAATGCGTTGCGCTTCTCCGCCCGAAAGCGTCGTCGCATTCTGTCCCAAATGAATATACCCGAGCCCCACTTCTTCCAAAATTTTCAACTTATGGTGAATCGCGGGAATGTTCGTAAAGAATTCACTCGCATCTTCGACGGTCATCTGCAACACGTCGGCGATATTCTTGCCCTTGTACTCAATTTCCAGTGCCTGCTGATTGTACCGACGTCCATGACACTCATCACATTCCACATACACATCCGGCAAAAAATGCATTTCGATTTTTTTCACACCGTCTCCCTGACAGGACTCACACCGTCCACCCTTCACATTAAAACTAAACCGCCCTGCTTTGTATCCACGAATTTTGCTTTCCGGTACTTGCGTAAATAAATCGCGAATCAACGAGAACACGCCGGTATACGTCGCGGGATTGGATCGCGGTGTGCGTCCGATCGGGGATTGATCAATATCAATCACTTTATCCAAATATTCGAGTCCGCGAAGTTCGTTAAATTTCCCGGGCGCATCTTTGGACTGATAAAAATGCTGTGACAACGCTTTTGCTAAAATCTCTGTCATGAGCGTGGACTTCCCGGATCCGGATACACCCGTAATGCACACGAATTTGCCCAGTGGAATACTCACGTCCACATTTTTCAAATTAAATTCCGTTGCGCCGGTGATTTCTAATGCGTTGCTATTTCCGTTGCGCCGTGTTTTTGGAACTTCAATACATTCGTTACCGGACAAAAATTTTCCGGTCAACGACTTCGCATTTTTTCGGATTTGCTGCGGGGTGCCTTGGGCTACAATGCGTCCTCCGTGCACGCCTGCGCCGGGCCCCACGTCAATGACCCAATCTGCTGCTTCAATGGTTTCTTGATCATGTTCCACAACTAGCACTGTATTCCCTAAATCTCGCAATTCTTTCAATGTGTGAATCAACCGCGTGTTGTCACGCTGATGCAATCCAATCGACGGTTCATCCAAAATATAGATCACACCGGAAAGCGCGGACCCAATTTGCGTTGCAAGGCGAATGCGCTGCGCTTCACCACCCGAAAGTGTCGATGCTGCGCGATCCAGCGTCAGATAATTCAGCCCCACGTTCGATAAGAATGACAACCGCGTTCGAATTTCTTTCAGAATCTGTTTTGCAATTTCGAGTTCGCGTTTCGCAAGACTACGTTTGGTGGCTTTGGATCCCGACAGTTCCTGAAAATACGCAACCGCCTGTTCAATGGTCATGTTTACCACAAGATCAATGGATAACTCCCCAACTGTCACACTCAACACTTCCGGTCGCAACCGTTTTCCGTTACACGTCGGACATTTTTTGATGCGCATATACCGTTCAATTTCCGAACGCACATAATCCGATTCGGTTTCTTTGTATCGACGTTCGAGATTCGGAATCACGCCTTCGTAACTCGCATAAAACGATCGTACTTTGTGCTGATCGGTCGTACTATTCACATCATATTGTTGCGTGCCCGTCCCATACAACACGATGTTGAGTGCTTCGGAAGATAATGCATTCACCGGAACATTCAGAGAGAATCCGTGTTGCATCGCAGCAGCATCGAGGATACGGATCATCCATGTTTGCGTAGACGATGTGCGAGACCATGGACGAATCGCGCCTTCGGCAATCGAAAGTCGCGGGTTCGGAATCACGAGCTCGGGCGCAATCTCCAATTTCGTGCCCAGACCCGTACATTCCGGACAGGCACCATGCGGAGAGTTGAAGGAAAAATTCCGTGGTTCGATTTCGGAAATACTAATATCACACGTGGGGCACGACAGTCGCTCACTATATAAATGATCGCTCCCAGCGGTATCGTTTACAACCGTCATGACCCCGTCTCCGAGTTTGAGAGTTGCTTCAACGGATTCGGAAATGCGACTTTTGTCTGTGCGTAATTCCGCATCCACGGTGAGACGATCCACGACCACGTCGATGGTATGTTTTTTCTGTTTATCTAAATCGCGGTCTTCGGCTTCATCCATCGTGATCACATCGCCATCCACGCGCACGCGCGTGTAGCCAGCTTTGCGCAGTTCGCGGAACACATTCTTATGTTCGCCTTTTTTGTCTTTGATGACAGGTGCGATCAACAGAAGATGCGTTTGATCCGGAAGTTGCAGCAATTTACGGACAATCTGATCCACTGTCTGGCGCGTTACAACTTTTCCGCAATTCGGACAATGCGGAATCCCAATGCGCGCAAACATCAGCCGCAAGTAATCGTAGATTTCTGTGACCGTTCCCACGGTTGACCGTGGATTATGCGAAGCAGTTTTCTGATCAATCGAAATCGCAGGACTTAACCCATCGATCTGGTCCACATCCGGCTTATCCATGAGCCCGAGGAATTGCCGCGCGTATGCCGAAAGCGACTCCACGTAGCGGCGCTGACCCTCGGCATAGATCGTATCAAACGCGAGCGAGGATTTTCCCGAGCCCGACAGTCCAGTTAAGACCACGAACTTGTTCCGCGGAATTTCTACATTGATGTTTTGGAGATTGTGCACGCGCGCACCCTTGACCACGATTGCGTCTTTTTTCATAAAACTCTTTCTAAGGAAAGCGACAGATAGTATATAGAGGAATCGCAGTGCTGTCCATAGATCACTCTAAGGAGCGGGTCCTGCCCCGGGTCGGCCATTTCGGTTTCGTCCTCACCCGTAAATGGCCTCCCC
>CAZOCX010000022.1:0-10697 GCA_964578475.1 uncultured Gammaproteobacteria bacterium
CACAAATGCAGCACAATGGCGTAACGCGCAATACTGTAAAGTTAGCTCCGGGCAAGGAAAGTTATCCTGGAGTCAAACAAGTGTTTCGGCAGTTTGATGCAAACGGCCATATGACAAAAGACGTCGTTGGACTTTCGGACGAAAATTTTGGTACGCCGATGTTGCAGCCGATTGTACAAAACGGCGAATTTGTTGCCGAGCTTCCGAGTTTCAAGCAGATGCAGAAATATGTGGATCAGCAATTGGAGCAACTACCAGAAGAACTGAAAGACATTCATGCCTATCACCCTTATCCGGTTGATGTAAGCCCGAGATTGCAACAATTATTTCAAGAGGTGAAGAATACGCATCAAAAACACTAATGCCAAATAATACTCCGGATACGTTTCAATTTACAGATGACGACAATGTCCTTGCCGAATTGCCGCATGTCTATGGACAAGCTGCAGCGTGGATTGCGGAAGGCATGCAGGATGCTGTCGTGACCTTTGATCTTGTTGTACGGGAAATGCCACCGCATCGGAATTTTCTAGTGTTTTCCGGACTCGAGGAAATGCTCGACTCCATTCAGAAATTACGATTCGAGGATCATCACATTGAGTATTTATTGCGAAGCGGTCTCATGCGTGAAAATACCGTGGAGTACCTCAAACAGTTTCACTTTCGTGGGGATATTTGGGCGATGAAGGAGGGCAGTGTATTTTTCCCCAAAGAACCGGTTGTGCGTGTAACAGCTCCGATCATCGATGCCCATCTCGTGGATGTCATTCTCATGAATGCGCTATCCGGGAATACAATTTTTTCCTCGAAATTAGTGCGGACCTACCTTGCCGCAAAGGGAACATTGCTCGCGACGGGTGGTTTTCGAGGACATTCGCCGGGTGCAGGAGCGCGCTGTATGCGAGCGTCCGCTATGTTTGGGATGACAACTGCTTCCATCCCATACTTTAATAAAAAATTTCACGTGGATTCGGACGGTCCGTTTTTCATGAACGCGCAACATTCGTTTATCAAATCTTTCCCGGATGAGTTGTCTGCGATGCGTGCGCTTGCACGTCAGTTCCCGAAAAATTGTTCGTTCATGGTGGATACGTATGATTTAAAGAAGGGAGTGGAAAACGCGATTATTGTGGCAACAGAGTTGCGCGCTCAAGGCCATGAATTGCGACGCGTCACGGTTGACAGCGGGGACTTGTTGGAACGAAGTACGTATGTGCGTCAAGAACTCGATCGTCATGGATTTCCGAAGGTTGGCATTCTCCTTATCTCGAATTTGGATGAATACAAAATTGAAAAATTGAAGAACGCTGGTGCTCCGATAGAGATTTATGGCACTGTTACGGAGGTGATCACGTCTTCTGATGCACCAAAACTGGAAGTGGTGTATAAGATGGCGCAGCTCGAGCATCATGGCGTCGTGCGACAAACATCAAAACTTTCTCCGGGCAAAGAAAGTTATCCCGGAGTGAAACAAGTGTATCGAACGTACGATCAAAACGGTATGATGGTGCGGGATGTTATTGGATTAGAGGGGGAGCAACTTGGGAATCCGAGGTTGGAACCAGTCATGCGTAATGGCAAACGACTTTTTGATCCACCGAGTTTTGCACAACTGCACACATATGTTGACGAAGAACTCCGAACGCTCCCGGATGCACTAAAGGATTTGCATCAAGAGCACGCGTACCCGGTCGATATGAGCCCACGGTTGCAGCAGATGTTTGAAGATGTCAAAGCTCACCATTTGGGCTCTGATTACAAATCAGCGAAGAAGTCATAATCCTTCTTCTGCGAATGAGGCATGATATAATGTTGTCATGCTTGCTTATGAACAACTCCGCGTAGAAGAGGTGTTGAAAAAATTGGGTGTCACATTATCGGGATTGCCGCTGGGGCAGACAGTTTCGCGGTTAAAAAAATACGGACCGAATCGGTTACCCGACGCGCCGCTTGATACACGTATCAGGATTTTTTTTGCACAGTTTCGCAATGTTTTGATTTATATTTTACTTGCAGCATCGGTCATTAGTTTTGTATTACGCGAATTTACCGACATGATCGTGATTTTGGTTGCCGTGTTTGTAAATGTATTCGTGGGATTTTTTCAGGAATACAAAGCACAAACCTCGCTACAGTCGTTACGACAGGTGTTGTCGGATTCTGCAACCGTGATTCGCGATGGCAAACCGCAAACCATTGATGCAGAGCAAGTAGTTCCGGGAGATCTGTTGCGATTATCTGCCGGCGAAAAAGTCGCAGCAGATGCTAGGCTAGTTGAGCTCGAAGAATTGGAAGTCAATGAAGCAAGTTTAACCGGCGAATCCGAACCCGTGCGAAAGGTACTGAAGAAATTATCCCGCAACGTTCCGCTCGCGGATCGCGTGAACATGGTGTATTTGGGGACGGTTGTGACGCGGGGCCGTGGCTTAGCCGTGGTTACAGCGACAGGACTCAAAACCGAAATCGGAAAGATTGCATCGTTACTCGAACAGACGCATCAGGAGTCAACCCCCCTGCAGATTCAACTTTCCCGTCTTGCGAAGACGATCGGTGGAATTGTGCTCGTGGTGTGCGCCGTGCTGTTATGGGTTGGGGTTTTACGGGGTGTTCCATGGTCGACCATGATTACGACTGCGGTAGCCATTGCTGTTTCCGCCATTCCTGAAGGGTTAGTGATTTCTGTGACGGTTGTTCTCGCCATTGGCATGCAACGCATTTTGGAGCGCAAAGGATTGGTCCGCGAATTATTAGCCGCAGAGACGTTAGGATCCACAGATGTGATTTGCACCGATAAAACAGGAACACTCACCGAAGGCCACATGCGCGTTGTATCCATGCATACACTTAGAGAGTCGCTAGATTTTTCCCAAAATTTGCCGCGTCGTATTCCTGCAAACATTCTTGCGCTCGCGCGTACGGGTGTGTTATGTAATGACGCGACCATTGAGAATCCGGCAGATCCGGAAGCCGCATGGGTGGTATCGGGAAATTTAACAGACCGGAGTTTATTGATTGCCGGATTGCAACTCGGACTTCGGCCGTTCGAACTACAGTCGACTTCCAAACGCATTGGGACGATTCCCTTCGACTCCGAACGGAAGTGGATGGCTACACTGCATCAAGAAGGGGAGGCAAAACAACTTTATGTCAAAGGTGCGCCCGATCGGATTCTTCCGTTATGTTCACGTGCGGTATCAAATGGTAAGCCCCTTGCATTTACCGAGCAACGAAAAAAGGAACTCGCACAACGTTGGGAAGAAATGAATGAACAAGGGTTCCGGACGTTGGCTGTGGCGTTTACCGAATTTCATTCATCCAAACTTACCGAAGCATCCGTAGCAAATTTAACATTCATGGGTTTTCTCGTGATTGAAGATCCCTTGCGTGCAACGTCGGCGCCCACAATTCGAGAAGCCCGAGCAGCAGGGATTGGTGTGGTGATGGTGACCGGCGATCATGGAAAGACAGCACTTCACATCGCTCGTCAGTTAGGTCTTTCCACAAAAATCTCGCAGATGATTGAGGGTACAGAATTGGAGCGCATGTCGGACGTAGAGTTGCCGAATCGTATTGAACATGTGTCGGTATTTTCTCGTGTGACCCCCCAGGATAAAATTCGGATTATTCAAGCATTTCAAACAAAAGGCCATGTTGTCGCGATGACCGGCGATGGCGTGAATGATGCGCCCGCATTAAAAAAAGCTGATATTGGTGTGGCATTAGGATCCGGTACACAGGTTGCGAAAGACGCATCGGATCTGGTGTTGTTAAATGACGATTTTTCGACGATTGTAGCCGCAGTTCGCGAGGGTCGCGTGATTTTTGAAAACATTAAAAAAATTACACTCTATTTGCTTTCCGATTCTTTCGCAGGTGTCGTCTTGGTGATCTTATCACTGATTGTTGGATTACCATTACCTGTTACCGCTACGCAAATTCTCTGGATCAATTTAACGACAGATGTGATCCCGCCACTGGCGTTGATTTTGGAACCTGGAGAATCGCGATTGATGCAAGACCCTCCACGGAAAAAGCATTCACCGATTCTGGATCGCAAAATGCTTTTTTATATTGTTGCGGTCTCTCTGCTCATAGGGTCTGCAAGCTTAGGAGTATTTCAATATACGCTGCAAACCGGTGGATCCCTGGATCAAGCGCGCACGATTGCATTTATGACCTTAGGAGTCGCAACGATTTTGTACATTTTTAGTGTTCGATCACTGCACCATTCGATGTTTTCATCGGTGGGTCTTCCGTCACGACGTCTCCTTATTGCTGTTTTTGTCGCATTGCTTCTTCAGGTTGCAACATCCTATGCCTGGCCGCTTCAACTGTTGTTGCGCACGGTGCCATTAGGCCTTTCCGACTGGGCGCTGGTGATCGGGATTTCGGTAGCGGTCGTGGCGTTTTTTGAATCCACGAAAGTAATCTTTCGCATTGCGGAACGACATCCGAGCAAACACGCAAAAGCTTGATTTCGAGTCTCCTTCTTAGTATACTGGGTGAGTTATTCCTGTTTTTTTATGCTCCGAACGCACACGTGTGGAGAGTTAACCGCTAAAGCTTCTGGTACTTCTGTAACGCTTTCGGGATGGGTTTATCGACGCCGAGATCATGGCGGCCTTATTTTTATTGATTTGCGCGATCGGTACGGTGTAACGCAAGTGACGTTTGGACCCGAGGATAGCAAAGCCGCATGGGAAATCGCATCGGGTTTGCGATCCGAATTTGTGATTCAGGTGCAGGGGAAAGTTTCGCTTCGTCCTCCGGAAATGGTGAATCCGAAACTTCCGACCGGTGAAATTGAAGTCCGTGTATCACAGGTCACCATATTGAATCCATCCAAAGTCCCACCATTTGAAATTGCCGAGGACGAAGATGTGAATGAAGATTTGCGCTTACAATATCGCTTTTTGGATTTACGCCACCCGCGGCTTCAAACGATCTTGCAGCAAAAGGACGCTGTGATTACGCATATTCGATCCTACCTTCATGCAAGACAGTTCGTCGAAGTGCAAACCCCGATTTTAGCAAACTCCTCACCCGAAGGCGCACGCGATTACATTGTGCCGTCGCGCTTGCATCCCGGGAAATTCTACGCATTGCCACAAGCGCCACAGCAGTTTAAGCAATTACTCATGGTTGCTGGGCTCGATCGTTATTTTCAGATCGCACCGTGTTTTCGCGATGAAGACCCGCGAGCGGATCGGCATCCGGGTGAGTTTTATCAGGTGGATTTGGAAATGAGTTTCGTCGAACAAGAAGATGTCTGGCAAGTGATTGAGCCATTGATGATCGAGCTTACTAAGAAGTTTAGTCAGAAAGCGATTCTAGAAAAGCCCTTCCCACGCATCACGTATGAACAAGCATTGTCGTGGTATGGGACCGACAAACCGGATCTGCGATTTGATTTTCGAATGGTCGATGTATCGGAATACATAAGAAATTCAGAATTTGCGGTTTTTCGGGATGCAATCACTTTAAACAGTAAATCGCGCTTAAAACGCGGAGTAGTATATGCGTTGCCTGTTTCAGGTGGAGCAACGTTTTCTCGTTCTCAAATTGATGCTCTGACAGAAACAGCAAAGCAGCACGGTGCTAAAGGACTCGCATACGTCGTCATTGCCGAAGAAGTAAAATCGCCGATTCTTAAATTCTTGAAGCAGTCAGAAATCAAGGAGATCCTTCGTACGTCGAAGGCAAAGCCGGGTGATATTCTGTTCTTTGGAGCAGGACCATGGGATGTGGTGACTAAAGCCTTAGGTGCTGTTCGCGATGCGTGCGGGGTTTTATTAAATCTCAAAGCCCCTTCCAAAGCAGCATGGTTATGGGTATCGGATTATCCGATGTATGAGTGGAGTGAACAAGAAAAGAAAATCGATTTTAGTCACAACCCCTTTTCCATGCCCCAGGGCGGACTCGATGCTTTGAATACCAAAGATCCCTTAGATATACTTGCCTATCAGTATGATCTTGTCTGCAATGGATACGAAGTCTCGAGTGGAGCAATTCGAAACCACAGCCCGGAGATCATGTATCGTGCATTTGAGATTGCCGGGTACGGCAAAGAGGAAGTGAACAAAAAATTTGGTCACATGATCCGAGCATTTGAATATGGTGCACCACCACATGGTGGTCTTGCGCCAGGACTGGATCGTATCCTCATGGTGTTATGGGATCTTCCAAGTATCCGGGATGTCTATGCGTTTCCTAAGAATGGGCAGGCACAAGATGTCATGTTGGACGCTCCATCCGACGTAACGGAACAGCAGTTATCGGATGTGCATATTCGATTAGCCGAACAGCGGTTGGCGAGGGGGCGTCATGTATCACGTTAAGCTCGAGAAGTTTCAAGGACCATTTTCGTTGTTGGTAGAATTGATTGAAGATCGAAAACTCTCTATCAACGACATTGCGCTCTCGGATGTCACCGAGCAGTTTTTGCATTATATCGAGCAAGTCGAGCGTCGGTTCCCGGAGGAACTTGCAGATTTTTTGGTTGTTGCCAGTCGATTACTTTGGCTCAAATCGCGGACGCTTCTTCCGAGTGTAGAACCCGATGACGAAGAAGGAAATTTAGAGGCACAACTCAAGCTGTATCGGGAATTTGTCGAGGCAAGTCGAACATTAGAAACAATTTTAGAACAGCACCACGTTGCGTATTCGCGGAACGTTGTTCCGAGTCAACTCCCGTCGGTTTTTTCTCCGCCGCCAAGTTTGAATACTTCCGTGTTACAAGCCTCGATGATGGATGTGCTTTCAAAGTTGCAGCCCATTCTGGCGCTGCCGAAAACGCTCATGGAACGAGCGGTGAGTTTGGAGCAGCAAATGGAACGCTTAACAAAACGCATCCAAAAAAAAGCCGTACTTCATTTTTCAGAGTTAGCAGGAAGCGGTGTGCCCAAGGTCGAAGTCGTGTTGCATTTTTTGGCATTGCTGGAATTACTCAAGCGCCGGATGGTGTTGGTCTCCCAAGCGAAACCCTTTCATGATATTCTCATTAAACGCGTATGACTCTCCAAGGAAAAATTCAAAGCATCTTATTTGCAGCAGGTAAACCCGTGTCTCTACGGCAGCTTTCACGTATTCTTTCTGTCAACGACAAGAAAGTCGAACAAGTAGTTGAACACATGCTTGCGACACAAGATTCGTTGAACAATGGAATTGTTCTCATTAAAGAGGGTACAGAAATCGAATTGGTAACATCTCCCGAAAATGCGAAACTGGTAGAGCAGGTTGTAAAGAGTGAGCAGACCGGGGAACTGACACGCCCGGCCTTGGAAACACTTTCGATTATTGCGTATCGTTCCCCGATCACGAAACCGGAATTAGAAGCCATTCGCGGCGTAAACTGCTCGTTGATCTTACGCAATTTGATGATTCGGGGGTTGATTACGGAAGAGCTTGGTGTAGCAGGAGTTTCAGAATTTCGTATTTCTCTGGATTTTTTACGGTGGTTAGGGGTGACACACACGTCGCAACTTCCGGATTATGAGAAATTTTCGAGTCCGGATGTGTTAAACCAGCTGAAACAACTTTCCGATAAACCGAGCAAATCATGAAGACGAGTGGTATCATTTTGCAAAAACTGTTAGCGTTGCGCGCTGGAGTTTCGCGAAGAGCCGCAACACAACTTATTCGCGATCAACGTGTTCGTGTGAATGGAAAACTGGCAGAACTAGGGATGCGCGCAAATCCGTCCGACCAACTTCAATTTGACGACCAAACCCTGATCGATCCGGATCCGGTGATGTTGGCATACTACAAACCTCGAGGCGTGGTGAGCACATTGCGTGACCCGTTGCCACATGCCACGCTTTCAGAAGTGTTGCCGGGGAACTTGCCGCGTGTTGTACCAGCTGGCCGACTCGATAAAGATTCAGAAGGGTTAATGATTTTAACCAATGACGGCGGATTGATTCAGGAACTCACACACCCGAAATACCGACACGAAAAAGAATACGAAGTGGTAGTTCGTGGGGAAGTGACGCTCCGAACATGCGAGACGTTAAAGAAAGGGATTCATTTGGCTGAAGGTATTGCACGCGCCGATCACTGTGAAGTGCAGAATCCAAAAACGTTGCGCATCGTGTTACATCAGGGTTGGAAACGGCAAATCCGTCGCATGCTCGAGAAAATGGGATTCGATGTTTTGATTCTGAAACGTATTCGGATCGGACGTCTGTTATTGGGGCGGTTACGTTCCGGTCAACTGAAAAAGATTCGGCGATCGGATCTTTTCTAACACGTGAGTGGGGACGTTATGGTGATGTCGAATATTTTAATCGGGATGGGAATCCTTTCGGGTGTGTTCACTCCGTATGTAGAAAGCATGCCGAAGATTTCTACAACGCACGTGGAATCGGACCAACAGGCATCGATTGTGGTCACTAATCCTATTCCTCGAATTCCGGATCGCGCCACGATTCCTATTCGCAGCGCAGAAAATACTCCTCCCCGCATTACAGCTCGTAGCGCGATTGTCGTCGACGCAGACTCCGGCGCAGTTCTGTATGAAAAAAATGCGGACGAGGTGTTACCGATCGCAAGTCTCACGAAAGTCCTTACATGGTTAGTCTTTTACGATCATCGGCCTAAAGACTGGAATACACCGGTTGCGCTTTCGGAATATAACAATCGACTTAGTGGTGCAAAGCTTCAAGAATTTGCAGGGGAGCATATGACGCTTTCGGATTTAGTGAAAACCGCTTTGGTAGGATCTGCGAACAATGCGACGGAAGCCATGGCAGAAAGTACGGGATTGCCGCTTGCGGAATTTACAACGGCCATGAATACCAAGGCCCGTGCATTGGGTGCATCCACATTTCATGTGGAAGAAACAACCGGATTGTCCGAGTTTAATGTGGCAAGCGCACGCGATTACGCGGCGGTGCTTCGTCATGCGCGACACTTTCCCGACATCACAGCCCCGTTGCGACAGAATGTGCATGAGTTTGTCACACTCGACGCATTGCGGTATCATCGAATCAAAGGATCGAATCGGTTTGCAGAGCGGGATGACATACCGTTAGTGATGGCAAAAACGGGATACACCGAGGAAGCAGGTTGGTGTGTAGCAACAGTTTTGTCGAATCAGGGCAATCAGGTAATTGTGGTTGTTCTCGGATCCGAGAGCACAACCTCGCGATTTGCAGAAGCCGAAGAACTTTTTACATATGTGACGTCTCAATTTTCTTGGGACTCGAGGTGATCAACCGTTGATGTTCAAACACTCATGATTAAACCCATTGTAGTTGCAAATTGGAAAATGCATTTTTCTTCGCGAGAATCTATTCAACTCGCAAAGAGCCTTGCATTGCGTTTTTCTCCGTCAATCGAAACTGTTGTATGTCCGAGCTTTGTCCATCTTTCAAGCGTCAGAGAAGTATTTTCACGGACACGAATTCATTTGGGCGCACAAAATGTCGCGACGAAATCAGAGGGTGCATTCACCGGTGAAGTTTCTCCAACACAGTTGCGTGATGCAGGGGTGTCGCATGTCATTATTGGTCATTCGGAACGTCGCACACTATTTCATGAGGATGATGCGTTGGTCACACAAAAAGTGCAGGCGGCGAGTCGCGCGCGCTTGATTCCGATTGTTTGCGTGGGAGATGGAGTTGTCGATCGAAGTAAACGCAATCATCTTTCGCTCGTGCGCCGGCAGTTGCATGCTGTGCTCAAGTCCTTTCGTAGCTGTCCGCGATTGTGGATCACCTACGAGCCGTTGTGGGCCGTTTCGAGTTTCGGCGGTCGTGTGGTCGAGCCCGAGGAAGTCCGACGCATGGTATATATTTTACGCGAAACCTGCCGCAAGCATTTTTCCGAATCCCAGATTCGTCAAAAACTTCGTTTCTTGTATGGGGGATCTGTCGATGCAGAAAACGTCGCATCGTATATTGATGGAACCCATGTGCATGGTGTGTTAGTAGGAAAAGCTAGTTGGAAGGCATCATCCTTTCTCGCGATTAGCCGTGCGCTTTCGTAAGGCGGGTTGATGATGAATGAAAAAATGATTAACATAATGGTGTTATGATTCGAATCGCAATTAATGGAATGGGACGGATTGGGTCCGCTGCGTTGAAAATCGCACTGCGGCGTCGAGATGTTCAAGTCGTTGCAGTGAATGATCCAGCACCGACCGAAACACTCGCATACGGACTTTCGTATGATTCGGTGTATGGTCCACTCGATGTGTCTGTTCGTGCTACACCGCAGGGTTTACGGATCGGAAGCAAAACCATTTCCACGTTTCACGCATTAGATCCCGAAAAATTACCATGGAAAAAATTCAAAGTCGATGTTGTCTTAGAATGCACGGGGGTATTTTTGGATCGCAAGGGAGCTGGAAAACATCTCAAAGCTGGTGCGAAGCGCGTGGTGATCTCTGCACCCGCAAAAGGGGAGGATGTACCGACGAAAGTTCTTTCTGTAAATAGTGAGGACTTGAAATCTACGGATCCGATCATCAATAACGCATCGTGCACCACGAATTGTATTGCTCCTCCGATGGCATTGCTGGAGTCAAAGTTTGGAATTGAGAAGGCATTCATGTCGACAATCCATGGATACACCGCAGATCAAAATTTAGTCGATGGAAAACATCGGCATGACCCCCGTCGCGGAAGGGCTGCAGCCTTAAACATTATCCCAACCTCTACCGGAGCCGCCATTGCAACTACCGAGGCTATTCCATC
>CAZOCX010000023.1:0-10402 GCA_964578475.1 uncultured Gammaproteobacteria bacterium
GCGAGCGACGAGGACAACGGCGGCGCCAGGCGCAGCGCGTTGGTCGAAACGGCCGAAGGCCGAGTGAGCGAAGCGAGCGATTTCGACCAACTACTGCTTATACGCGCTTTGTTGCGGATAAGCGCAGTATGTGGTAGCTTATAGGAGGTGGAAATGGGCGTCCATTCATGATTGACGCCTGTTTTATTATGGCAGATTTATTAACAGTTCTCAAGCGCGAAATGCGGGCGCGCAACTATAGTCCATGCACCATAAAATCCTACTCCTCTGTTGCGCGGGAGCTTTACAGGTTTTCAAAGAAACCCATTGGAACCCTTAGTCGGGAAGACGTTCTAAAATATCTTGAGTACAAAAATCTCCAAGGTGTATCAAGTTCAACATTACAACTACACGCCCACGTGGTTAATTTTCTCATGCGACGAATTTATCATCGCAACGATTTTAAAAAAATCCCAACGCCGAAGCGCGATCAACTGCTACCTTCCATTCTTGCAAACACCGAAATCCAACGACTCCTTGAAAGAACAACGAACCATAAACATAAAACCCTCCTTGCATTAACTTATGGATCGGGTTTGCGGGTGAGTGAGGTTGTGAGCTTGCGAGTTCAAGACATTGATCTTAGCGCAAAAACTATTTTTATTCGCAGAGGAAAAGGACGGAAAGATCGTGTTACCATCCTTTCGTCAAAAATCGTCCCCGATCTTCAACGATATATCGTTGGAAGAAATCCAGACGAGATTGTTTTTGAAAATGTGCGGGGCGCCAAACTCACAACCGCAACGGCTCAAAAAGTTTTTCATCAAGCATGCAAGCGTGCCGGAATCATCAAACCCGTCACCTTTCACTCGTTGCGCCATAGCTTTGCGACGCACCTGCTTGAAAACGGCACCGACATCCGCTACGTGCAAGTTCTTTTGGGTCACGCGAATATCCGTACAACCGAACGCTATACCCACGTTTCGACAGCAGCACTCAAAAATATCAAGAGCCCGCTCTGATGCAAAAGAATATTTATTTTTTATTTCACGTCCCTTAGAAGTTTTACGATCTGCCTTTTACAAATTGGAAGATCGTCTTGAATCGTTTTCCTCTTTTAGACATATTGAACTTCCTTGAGGATTCCTTTTTTGACTGCTGGCTTAATGCCTCTTTTAGATACAAGATCCACTTTTTTACCCAAAGAGCGGCTTAACAAATTTTCCAGCCTGATAAATTCAAAAAAACTCACTGGAGAGTTAAACTCCACCAGCAAATCTACGTCGCTCCCCCTGCTTTGTTCACCGCGGGCAAAAGATCCAAAAATTCCGATTCTTTTGACGTGATATTTTGCTTTAAGTAAAGGAAGTTGCTCCTGAATTTTTTCGTGTATTTTCTCGTTATTCATATGGCGTAAGAATAGCAAACAAAGAAAAAATCGGCAATTTTGCGTTTGCGGAAAATCAGATTTTGTGGGCCATGAGGGATTTTCGCCTCGTCTCGCTTCGCTCGACTTCGTTGTCCGGGGCAGCGGCGAACTTGCCACAGGCAACTTCGCCGGCGTTCGCCGCGTCCGCCCAAGGCGGACTAGCTCACTACTGCCCGTTCGAATCCCTCATGATGAACTACCATTAAGAAAAATACTCCACATTCAAGTGGAGTATTTTTCTTAATGTGGGCATTGAGGGATTCGAACCCCCGACCTTCTGCGTGTAAAGCAGACGCTCTAACCAGCTGAGCTAAATGCCCGTAAGTTTTTTATACACACGGATACTACCGCGATGCACGATGGGTTTCCAATGCGGTAGAGGAAATGCAAACGAAACAACCCGCGTACCTGTACGCAGTTCTTGAGCAAACTTCTGTTCCAACCGCGGCATCATGTTCATAATACCGTACACACTAACCACGTCAACGTTCCGAAGATCAGCGCTCCACAAACTTTTCCAGTGCACACGTGCTCGGCGACGAATTCCCTGTTTCCAAATCTGAAGCCACGCAATCACCACCAAAAATGGGTTGATCTCATACCCAACAGCAGAAGCTCCTCGACGCGCTGCTGCAATCACGAGACGCCCATCCCCTGCACCAAGATCCGCAAATTTCTCTCCGGCTTTGAGCTCCACATCATCCAACATCTGTTCTACGTATTCCTTTCCCGTTGGCACAAACGGGGCGCCGGTAAATCCGGCAATCGTATAGTACAGAGAAAACAGCATTAGCAGAAAAAGAACGATAGATAAAACAATAAGGACTAGCATAACCGAACCAAGCTAGTGCGGACGAGAGGACTCGAACCTCCACGGGGTTACCCCCACTACCACCTCAAGGTAGTCTGGCTACCAATTACAGCACGTCCGCAAGTATTTTTTGAATCTTATCCTTTTTCCGCTTGAGATACAACTGTTTTCCGGAATTCTTATACATGATTGAAATTAACTTTAATGTGTCATATTTCGAAAAACGGATGTAGAAAATACTAGAAAAAGATGATATTCTTGCTGGCTGGATCTTATACAAAAATTTTATCTGATCGTATAGCCATGTCACATGACATTTGCTTGCTGACATGAAACAAAGATAAACCATATAACTTGATCTCCAGCGTGGATCAAAATAGGAATAAATCGTTCCATCTCCGTCAAAGTGTCCCCGTAAAAAATCCCTGAAGTAAACCTTGGGCACTTTTATAGGGCCTATTGTTTTACTTTTATTAGGAGTAAGGCCAATACTTACAAGCCAATGGTAAAAATCCTTGCCTCCAAATGCTAAACGTGGATAATAAATGCCGCTATAGCCGGAATAATTAACTCCAATTTTGACACCAATATGGAATCTTCGATTGATCTTTTCAAGGTGCTCACGATCTTTGGAAACAATCGTCACGTGTCTTCCGTCGGATGACAAATTACCGTCCGTGGTGATGTAACCCACAAGGTATGCAAGGTCTGCTGTCCATTTTTTTGGCGCGTGCATCATAAATGACGCGGCCGCCCATCCATTTTCTTGCTTTGTTCTTTATACTTACGCTCGCTCGCGAAGTTTTTTCATTTTCTTCAGCGACCCTCGCAAGTAATACAATTTCGCACGGCGGACTTTTGGCCGATCCACAATCTCGATTTTTTCAATCACGGGTGATTGGATGGGCCAAATGCGCTCGACGCCAAAATTCCCTTCTGCGATTTTCCGAACTGTAATAGTCTTAGTCGCCGGATCTTGACCATTCATCGAAATCAGCACGCCCTCAAAAATCTGAATGCGTTCTTTTTCGCCTTGTTTGATTTTCTGGTGCACGCGGACACGGTTTCCGGTACGAAGATCCGATGGAATGCGTTCAGGCTTCTGTTCGGAAGAAGTGGTCACCTCTGCTGGAGTTTCGGGAGACGCAACTGCTTCGTCAGCTTTCGCAGTCGTTTCTTCTACTACAGGAGCATTCGATTCCGTAGTCGAAGTTACATTTTTTGTCTCTTCTGCCTTCGGTTCTGTTGTCATAATCGATCAAATTCCATTCATGATGAACAGAAATGACAATACCGAAAATAATTTGGCGTGTCAAGCATGGGGAGAGCCTAAATGCTCTAAAAAACCCTGGAGTTCGACCGGTAATTTAGAGATAAACTCTCGGGGTGTTTCATCCAAATCTTGGAAACACAACCGATGTGCGTGCAGAAAAATCCGGTTTTGTAAGCCCGAAGCCGCCTGTTTTGCCCCATACAGCAGATCTCCGACAATGGGATGCCCTAAGCCCGATAAATGGAGTCGAATTTGATGCATGCGACCGGTGTGGGTTTGAATGTTTAGCAACTGATACGCTGGCCACGTGCACTGAACCGTATACGTGGTGAGAGCTTCTTTGCCTCCGCGTTCTGCTGTCCGATCGGATACCATCTTGAGCTGATGCCGCCTGGACCTCCGGATAAACGAATGAATTTCTCCGGCCTCTTCCGGCATGTGCCCGTATACCAACGCAAGATATTCTTTGGTGACATTTCGAGATTTCCATTGGGACTTCAGATGCTCAAAACCTTTTTGCGTCCGCGCAACAACCATCACGCCCGAAACGCCACGATCCAGTCGATGAACAATCCCCGGCCGCAAATATGGATCCCCTTCACTGTTCTGCTTTGCATCCTTGTCCACAACGTTCTGCATTTCCGGATAACGATCAATCAACCCCTGCACAAGGGTCGCTTCGGATCCGATACGCTTGGGATGCACGGTAATCCCTCCGGGTTTGTCGATGACCACATAGTCTTTTGCCTCAAACAATACATCAAATGCAACTTGAGGATCAGGAGAAAGTGTTTGCTGCAATTCTGATTCTTCCACATCAACAGTAATCAACTCTTCCATCTTCAGTCGATAGGCGGGTCGCTTAGAAGTGCCATCTACCAACACGCGCTCCTTGCGAATCCATTCTTGGATCTGATTTCGCGAAATCCCCAACCGATGTTGGAGCATGACATCCAGCCGATGGCCAACGTCATTTTCTTGGACAAAAATTGTTTTGTGATCAAGCTTCATGATATGGAATATTCTAAAGATAGTCCGAACGCATTTTGCGGTTTCGCCGCAAAATAAGGGGGCAAAAAAATCGGCCGCGACAGACTGATTTTTGACAATTTCAAGTTTTTCTACAAGCTACGCTCGTAAGTAAAATTTAGCAGATTTTATCCTTGGCGGCGAATTCGCGTACAAAAAAAGAAAATCGCTGGACGAATCCATGCAGCTTGGTGAATCTGGGCGTGTACATCTCATTATTTTTTCTTCCGCTCTCGCTTGAACTTGATTGGAAGAAAAACGGAAACATCACTCTGTGAGTATCCGCGCTCCTTGAAGAAATCCAGAACTTTAGTGATCCCTGCTTTACTCGCCTGCATGTCTCGAAACGCAAGAACCTCTTCTACAATCGCGGCATCGAAGTTATCCCGCAACGCTGCTTCAAAATAAAGTTCACCCAATCCTTCCTCTTCTTCGATGGCGTCAATGGCGTTGAAGAGATCGGCGAATGTGGCGTCCTTAGAAATGGATGCGTTCAACTCCCATTCCTCATCTTCCATTTCTTCCTCCTTTCTTTTTCTCTTTTCTTCTGTTTTTTTCCACTCCGCTTCATTTGCTTCGTTGGCGCGTCTCCATTCATTGCTGTCTCTGCCGTAGATGTCTTCTGCGATACTCATGGCAGAACCAGAATCTCCGCTTTCAAGAAAAAACTTATATGCCTGTTCGCCAGCGGCCTTCACCTCTTCCTCCGTACCTATCCCCATGTTTTTCCTGAAGCGGTACACCAAACCGTAATTCTGGCTTTCGGTCTCTCGCGTGATAACGTCCTGCGCAAACCGATCGAGTTCTTCCTGCGGCACGCCCATCTCTTTCCCCCTGTTGATGGCAAAAGCCGCGGCGCCTTGCTTCAGCTTTTCCCATTCCGCTTCGTTGTAAGATTCGGGTGATGCCAGCTTCTCTGATGTTTCTTCCTTGTCCTTCACGGGTTCCTCCTTCGGTACATCGGGCGGACCGCCCATTTGTTCAGGTGATTTCATAAAAGTACTAACGATAAATTAACATGAAAATTTTCTTTTACCGCACGACTGTTAATTCCGTTTTGTATGGTAAAACCGTACGATTTGCGTTTTTCTAAAATGTGGGCCTACCAGGGATCGAACCTGGAACCACCACGTTATAAGCGTGGCGCTCTACCATTGAGCTATAGGCCCTCGAAACCCTCCATCCATGAATTTATGAATTCACGGTTCCATTCTGAAGGTTGATCCCGCACAATTGTTACACCAAAGTGCCTGCAATTACAGCAGGTGGCGCTTCAAAAATCAAGAGTGGGGAGCGAAATCTACGATTCAACGCTGGAGCGCTTTTTTTGGAACAGCAAGGGAAGTCGATCCACGAACTGCGCAAGATGACTCCGCACCGTGCCTTTTTGAATTTCCATAAAAAATGTCACCCACGCGCTCCACTGAAATACCGATGTCACGGAACCCGCGAGTGCGATCCAAATGATGGCAGCTGCAATCCCTGCATTTGCGATAATCGCTGCAATCGCATCGAAGTTAAAGAGCGACAAAATAAAGGAAACGCCCAAAAACGGAATCGCAACTAAGGCAACGCCAAGCACCAACAACAAATAGGCAATGATGGATGCAAGAAGAATGGCAACGGCCATCTCGAGGCTCGCAATCCAGTGCTGACGAAATAACTTCCAAGCAGAAAGAAAAGATAAACTCATCGGCTGGTGTTCAATCACGGTGTAGCTTTGTGCATACCGCACCACAAAATTGAGAATCACTGCCAACGGTAAAAAGACAAAAACCGAAAGCAAGACAAGCGCGATATTCCATGCTGCACCTTGCGTGGAATAGAATCCAATCCCCAGAGGGATCGTAAGCGCCAAATACATCACGACAACGATCACTTTTCCAATCACCGTAATCGCAAACATTCGCCAAAAGTGCGTCATCCCGGCAAGCCATGCTGTATCTAACGAGATCGGTTCATTTTCGAGAACGCGCGCCGTGCTGTCGACCAATGCTGTTTGTGAAACAATAATAATCATCACCACCATAATCGTGAGAATCAACAACACAATAGCCCAAAACACGACCTGAAACGTTTGCGTCGTTGCAATGTCCAGAATTAAATTCCAAATATTCTTTAATGTCCCGGTTGCCTCTCCGTTCTTCAATGCGATCAAAATCCGCTGATACAGTGACAATCCGTCGAATGACCGCGCAATGGCTTGAAACTCGCCGGACCCTCCCACAAGAGCTGTGAAGATCCCAAAAAACCACAAGAACTTATAGTTCCAAGAAATTTTCATCGCCCGAAGAAGTGTCGGACGTAAAACAGATGATTCGTTCATACCCTCCTTTATTGTACCGCACTTTGTGCAATTTCTCAAAAGTAAGATTGTCTAGACCGTTGCTGGTGCATCCGCCGCTGAAACAACCGGCTTCTCTTTCAGCACGTCTTCGGAATCTTCCGGTGTCGCAGGTTTTTCTAACTCTGTCCCTGCAAAGAGTTTCTCGAATTCTTCTTTTTCGAGTGTTTCTTTCTTTAACAGCGCTGCTGCAATGTTATCGAGGTACTTGCGATATTTTTCCAGAATGCTTTTTGCGCGGTCGTAGGATTCTTTCAAGAAGTTCGAAACTTCATCATCAATACGCTTTGCCGTTGCATCACTGTAATCGCGTTGCTCATGAATCTCGCGTCCCAAAAACACCATTTCTTCTTTTTGACCAAACGTGCGAGGACCCAACGCCGAACTCATACCAAATTCTGTCACGAGTTTTCGTGCGAGATCGGTTGCGGCATGCAGATCATTCGAGGGGCCTGTGGTTGCTTCATCGAACACCAACTCTTCACTTGCCATTCCTCCCATCATCACCGCTAAATCATCCAAAAACTCTAATTTCGTGTGATAGCTCCGATCTTGTTCTGGTACTTTCAATGTATAACCACCGGCACGGCCACGAGAAATAATCGATACCTTATGTACCGGATCCGCATGCGGTAATACATGCGCAACTAATGCGTGCCCGGCTTCATGAAACGCGGTCAGTTTGCGTTCATGCTCGCTCATCACGTGTGCTTTACGCTCCGGTCCCAAGAGGACCTTCTCAATACTTTCCATCACATTTTTCATGTTGATATGTTTCTGATTCAGCCGCGCCGCTAAAATCGCGGATTCATTCAAGAGGTTCGACAGGTCCGCGCCACTGAATCCCGTGGTACGTTGGGCTACTTGTTTAAATTCTACTTCTTTGAGGAACGGTTTCCCGCGCGCATGCACGTTCAAAATTTCCAGTCGCTCTTTTAAGTCGGGCAAATGAATCACGACGCGGCGATCGAATCGACCGGGACGAAGCAATGCCGGATCCAACACATCGGGTCGGTTGGTTGCCGCAATCACAATGACATTGGTTTGATTATCAAACCCATCCATCTCCACTAAAATTTGGTTCAACGTTTGCTCCCGCTCATCGTGCGACCCACCCAACCCCGATCCGCGCTGACGTCCTACGGCATCGATTTCATCAATAAACACAATGCACGGGGATGCTTTTTTCGCACGCGCGAACAGATCCCGCACGCGCGACGCTCCGACTCCGACGAACATCTCGACGAATTCTGATCCGGAGAGGTGAAAAAACGGAACATCGGCTTCGCCAGCAACCGCGCGCGCAATCAACGTTTTTCCGGTTCCGGGAGGACCAATCAACAACACGCCTTTCGGAATGCGTGCTCCGAGCGATAAAAACTTTTTGGGATTCTTCAAGAACGATACGACTTCTTCTAATTCAATTTTGGCCTCACGCGCGCCCGCGACATCTTGGAACGTGGTCTTCTGTCGTGGGTCTTCGGGTCGCACTTCGCGCGCACTGGAAGATCCAAAAAACATGGCACGATTATTCTGGTTCTGAATTTGGCGTGACATGAACCACAACAGCCCGACAAGCAATAATACCGGAAGCAACGTCTGTAACAAAATACTGCCTACCATTCCCCAGGCGGTAGTATCTTTCACCTGAATATCCACGGCTTGAATTTTTTCTGGACTGACACCCAAGTTTGCAAGTGTCGTGATCATCGAATCTTCCGTTTCTTTTTTCGTCACCAATGTCCGCTCGGGTTCATCGCGCGTGATGATCGTGACCGCCGGCCCATCGACTTCCATTTTCTTCACTTCGTTATTTGCGACCATGCGTGCAACCTGGGACAACGCCACTTCTTCAGGCTTGGTCTTCGGACTTCCATACAGTGCCAAAAACGACCCGAATACCACCAAACCAAGGATGAATAAGAGAAATCCTCGTAAGTGTTGTTCGGGTGCTTTTCGGCGTGTTGCCATATAGAGGAAGTATAACGGTCTTTGCTTCTTCCGGCTATCCCGCGGGTCTCACAAAATCTACGATACTGCTGTTTCTTTCTCTACAATAGGAGCGGAAGTTACCTCGGTATCTTCCGGCGGAACCGGGGATTCGGATGCTTCAGGATTCGACTCTTTCGATTCTACGGGTTCAGAAGGTTCGGTCTCTGAAACTTTTGGTTCTTCCGATGTCGCAGAATCCGGAGTCAGTTCTTTTGAAGTGTCGACTTCTTTCTTTTCTTCGTTCGCATTCGCAGCATCATCGGTTTTCTTTTCCAACTCTTCCTCTTCCGGTTTTTCGTGAAGTGCTTTGATGCTCAAACCTAATCGATGCTCGTTCGGTTCAATCGAAATGATTTTGAACTCCATAGTTTCTCCAGATTTCACCACATCCGATGGATCTTTCACCATTTTTTTCGACAATTCGGAAATGTGTGCCAAGCCATGAATCTGCGAATCCAATTCTACAAAAACACCAAACGGATTGAGCTTTAAGACTTTACCTGTGACGACTTGTCCGATGTTGTAGCGCTCGGCTGCCTTTTTCCAGGGGTCATCGAGGAACCGTTTCATGGAAAGCGAAATTTTCGATCCTTCCATTTGAATAATTTGGACCTTGACGTGATCCCCGACTTTTACAAAATCGCGCGGGTCTTCGATGCGTTGCCATGCCATTTCGGAAATGTGAACGAGTCCTTCGAATCCATCACCAAATTCCACAAATGCACCAAAGTTCACCACGCCTGTAACAGTTCCCTCTAACACATCTCCGACCTTGTATTTCGACAAACTTTCGCGCTTCTGCTCTTCCCATGCAGATTTTTCGGACACAATGAGTTTGTTTTCTTCTTCTTGAATGTCGATCACTTTGACATTGAATGCTTGTCCAACGTACCCCTGCAGTCGTTCGAGAATTTTATTGCGATCGCCGCCTTCGACACGTGGGTAGTGTTCAGGAATTAATTGCGAAACCGGCAAAAATCCATTGACGCGTCCAACGCGCACCAAGAGTCCACCTTTATTTGCATCGACAACTTTTGCATCAACAATTTCGCCCGAGCGCAACATGGTATCGAGTTGACCCCATGCTTTGCGATGTCCGGCTTCGCGGAACGACAATTCCATTTCGCCATTTTCGTTTTCGAGTTCGAGCACGGTTGCTTGAACGCGTTCGCCCGGCTGGAGGTCGGAAAATTCGCCAGACTCATCATAGAGCTCTGGTCCACGCACCACACCCGTGGTAATCCCATCAATATCTAAATGCGACTCTGCTTTGGAAAAACTGATGACTGTTCCTTCGACAATGTCCCCAATTTTAGGGAATGCTCGCTGATCCTTGTCCAACAGTTCCTTGAATGTAGCCATGATGATTTAATGATTAGGGTTAATAATAAATCCGTGCTCTCATGAACATACGTCGTTTGGATGTTTCACGAGGCTTTTTAAGCTCAATGAGTATAAAAAAATCTTTGTTTTCTGTCAATATTCCCGTCCGCAGGGCCTGCCCCGGGTCGACCATTTTGTCCTTCCCGACGTAACGTCGGGATC
>CAZOCX010000024.1:0-9952 GCA_964578475.1 uncultured Gammaproteobacteria bacterium
AACTTCGCATCTCATCGAATTTTGGCCTCACGGGCCGTGATCGCTCTTGAAATTGAGATCAAGGTCGGGTATGATGGTTTTAATTATCCTTCTACGTCACCTCTTTCGTCCCGACGTGATGTCGGCGCCATGAGGCAGAGAAGACTTCGGAGGATTTCGCCCTTGTGTTAGGGAAGGGAGGATTCTTTTATGGGAAAAACCATTCAAGTGATCTTAGTGAACGATGTACCGAGCCTTGGGAAAAGTTCGGAAGTTAAAACCGTCAGTCCTGGTTATGCGCGGAATTTATTGTTTCCAAAAAATTTAGCGATTCTCGCAACTCCGAAGGCCATTGCACAGGCGAACGTTCGACTGGAGCGACGCGTAAAAGAGGAAGAAGAGCGCCGAGATAAAATGAAAGAAACACTTGCCAGACTTGAACACTTGACGGTTACGATGTCGGCAACCGCTTCACCCGACGGAACGTTATTTGCAGGTATCCATGCTGCACAGATCGTGGAGAAGCTACATGAACAAGGGATGTCGGATGTATCGGAATCCATGATTTCCCTTTCTACTCCCATCAAAAAAGTGGGGGATCATCCATTTGAACTTGTGTTCGATCCCACTACGCATGTAAAAGGAACTGTTCACGTTGAGTCAAAAACTTCTACCCCATAGAATGCCTAAACGATTCCACCCCAAATATATTTTTGTGGTTGGCGGCGTGATGAGTAGCGTCGGCAAGGGTGTAACGTCCTCGTCGATTGGAGCAATGTTACAATGTCGCGGTTTTCGCGTCACAAACATCAAGTGCGACATGTACGTCAATATCGATGCTGGCACGATTCGTCCCACGGAACACGGGGAAGTTTTTGTGGGAAAAGACGGCGTCGAGGCAGATCAAGATTTAGGCAATTATGAACGATTTACCGGCAACCCGATGAGCCGTGTAAACTATGTGACAACCGGACAGGTCTATCAGGAAGTGATCCGTCGGGAGCGCAATTTAGAATTCGATGGGGAAGATGTTGAGGTGGTTCCCGATATTCCGAATGAAATCATTCGGCGGATCCAATTGTGTCAAAAGACAAACCGTGCCGAGATTACAGTGATTGAATTGGGTGGAACTGTTGGAGAGTATCAGGTGTTGTTGTTTTTGGAAGCCGCGCGTGTCATGAAAATGCAGAAACCCTCTGATGTTGCGTTTGTGTTGGTGAGTTATTTGCCGTTGCCACGCCATATCGGAGAAATGAAAACGAAACCCACGCAATATGCAGTGCGGTCGTTAAACGCTGCAGGACTTCAAGCGGATTTTATTATTGCACGCGGAGAGCAAGAGCTCGATAACCGACGGCGCGAGAAACTTGCGCATGTATGCAATTTACGCGATGGGACAGTTGTCGCGGCTCCCGATGTCGATTCCATTTACCGTGTACCTTTGCAATTTCATGAACAAGGATTTGATGATCGATTACTTGCAATGTTGGGGTTGCGTTCAAAGATGAGCAATTTTGCAGAATGGAAAAAGTTGGATTCCACGATTCGATCATTAAAACGTTCGGTGAAAATTGGCGTGGTGGGAAAATACTTTGGAACCGGAGACTTTACACTAGCCGATTCGTACATTTCCGTGATCGAAGCGGCAAAGCACGCATGTTGGGCAAACCATGTAGCTCCTGAGCTTATTTGGATTGATTCTGAAGATTATGAAAAAAATCCTCGGGCAACGCGCGAACTCTCGAATTATGACGGAATTATTGTTCCCGGAGGATTTGGCACCCGAGGAATTGAAGGGGTGATTCGGGCGATCCAATACATCCGCGAGCACGAGATTCCGTATCTTGGGTTATGTTATGGGATGCAATTAGCGGCAGTGGAATTTGCGCGTAATGTTGTAGGACACAAAAAAGCACACACTGTAGAAATTGATTCGCATACTCCGGATCCGATCATTACAGCAAATCCGTTTCAACGCAACAATATCAAGACCAAAAATTACGGTGCGAGTATGCGGTTAGGGTCCTATCCGTGTGACCTGGCGCCAAACTCCCACGCGCGTCGTGCCTATGGAGTTGCAAGCGTTTCCGAGCGTCACCGTCATCGCTACGAATTCAATCCTGCGTATCAAGAAGTATTATCTAGACATGGCGTAGTGTTTTCCGGCATTTGCCCGGAAAATCAATTAGTAGAGATTATGGAGATCCCAAAGCACCCCTGGTTTGTGGGAACACAGTTCCATCCCGAGTTTCAGTCGCGTCCTAATGATCCACATCCATTGTTTCGTGATTTTGTGGCCGCAGCAAAAAAACGCTCGAGGAAGCGTTCGCGTTAACGTGATATATTTTTTAGTTCGTAGCAGTTTCTGCTACGTGCACAAATGTCGCAGGTTCCAGTCGTCCATTGAACTTGCGGATTTTTTTGGAAGAAAATGTAACAATGCCCGATTTCAGAGCAAGTAACGTATCGTCGCCTCCGCGTTTGACGTTTTTCCCTGGGCGAAATTTGGTTCCGCGTTGGCGCACAATAATTTGTCCGGTCGAAACTGTCTGTCCGCCAAAAATTTTGATGCCTAAGCGTTTGGAGGCGGAATCGCGCCCTAACTGGGTACTTCCACCTGCTTTGGTATGTGCCATAAAGAAAGAAAATCAACGTTTGATTTATACTACGATGTTTTTTGCTCTTCGTCAACCACGAGGGGTGGACCCGGTTATTTCCCAGGATCTAGCGGAAATCATAGATATACATCGAATATCCAATGCGGTCCACGGGCTGAAAGTCTAAGACCCACGCATATTCCCCACCTGCAGATAAAATGGCATCCACACTCAAAATCATCAGCCGATCCAAACGCGGAGCAGGGTCGGTGACAAAACGCGGGGGATCACTAAATTCGATTCCATAATATTCTGGTCGTGCCGTTCCAAAGTACTGTAAATATATTGGCGCTGATTCATCGTGGTTGTCTAAATATGCTTTCAGGCGTTTTAAATCTTGGCCCCATTCAACATTGGAGTCCAGTAGATACTCGTGACCTTGTTCCGGACCACCGACAAATGCATTGAAGTACGATAAGAAAAATGGGAACATCGAAAGTGTAAAAACCAATTCAGCGGCAATCATAAGTGAAAGACACCCTACCCAAACTGTTTGCAACGGACGCCGAAAACGGAACGTCGTAAGATACCCAATGCCAATCCACAAAAACGGGTAAATCGGAAGTAAATGGCGCACGCCCAAATTAATGCGCGCTGTCAAAGACCATAGAAAATAGAGCACCACTGGAATCGTAAGTGCGTATACATCAAACGGAATGGAATGCAGGAATTTTCTCAACGACGTTGCACGCGATTCACGAGATGTCCGTGATTGCCACCATCCACGAACAATGCGCATGAACGATAGAGCGAGTGCTAATAATGTCAGTGCTCCAAAGAGTAACGTTGCATTGGAAGTTTTCGTAAGAAATGCAATGATAAAATAATTCCAAAAACTGTTCGCATGCTCTCCTAACAAATACGATGCATGACCATAGGTGTTATGCAAAAACACTGAAACAAGCCCGCGATAAAAATCAAAGGCTGGGATGGGAACGTTCGTTATCATCCATTCCACCGATGAACCAAAACCTGTTTCTGGATCTAATGTTTTTGCAATGCTTGGTAATCCGCCGGGAGCGGCTGCGCTCGGGTCTGGCGCGTTCCGAATACTCTCCATTTGTTCAAGGACCATGATGGTATCGCGGTCAGTAATGGGGATTGTGGACTGAAATCCATAGACGACATACGAACCGATCACGAATACCACTGCGCAGGAAAGGATCAATGCGGCAAGAGAACGAATGCGTGTTGCAGGTGTAACGCCGTATGAAACGCGATGCACAAACCAAAGGATGACCAGTAACGGAGCTAACAGCACGCTGGAAAATTTCGAAAGCAGTGCAAACACAAACGCAAACGCCGTAACCCATAACCATCGAGGCTGCGAAGACATGAGATATTGGCGGTAGGTAAAGATTGTGAGCAAAAAACCTAATGTGGCAACTGCATCTGTGGTTACATAATGCGAATGCGCAATCATGGTGGCGTCGACCGCAAATAACGTAACAGAAAGTAGGGCCCCGTATGGGCCAAATAATTGGCGGGACCACTTGTAAATTAAGACTCCAATCAGTACACTAAGAATAATGGTTGGAATGCGGGAGACACGCATGATCGTATCTGCAGAAATCGTGTTTTCATAAACAAACACGGACCCAAAACCCCATTGATCCGCATTGATCCAGGTGGGATGATCGATCGGCATGCGCAGAGGTAACAGGAGCAACGGAGCAGCAGAAAGAAGCTTCATGAGCGGAGGATGTTCTGGATTCATGCGATAATCTCCAGTTTTCCAGTAACTATAGCCCGCGCTCACATGGACCGCCTCGTCCATGCTCTGGGAATCGTTCCACACCGAGGTAATAGAAAGAATCGTGAATCCGAGAAGGATTCCGACCACGATCCGAGGAATCGATTGTTCAATCCACAAGGAAAATTGTTTCATGGAAACGACAGTATCCCATCAATGGAATTGGGTGATCACAACTCCGCTTGCGCGCATCTTTACCATATCTGCGTTGTTGGTTGTCATCTTGCATATCGCACTGGTTCTCTACAAAGTGGAGCCGACAGAAGATCTCGTATTTTTGCATTATACCACAGTACTTGGCGTCGATGACACGGGCGCATGGTATGGATTTTTTGTCGCTCCGCTGTCGGGGGTCATTCTATTTGTCGTCAATCTCCTGATGGCTGCATTTCGAAGTGATCGATTTTCTGCATTCGTGTTTTTGATTTTTAATCTGATCGCACAAGCCATGCTAGCCGCTGGTTCCGTTCTCTTGTTGTTAAAAAATGCTTAATTCATGAACGCAGAAATATTCGGTGGGACAAATCTCGAATCGGTAAAAGTATTTGTATTACTCGCGCTGTCGTTTGCCGTGGCGATTTTTTGGACACCTGTTTTGACATCGATCCTCTACGCAAAAAAGGCATGGAAAAAAACCCCACGCAATGTTGGCCCGGATGGACGATCGACGCCGGAATTTCGTAAGCTCCACGCAACACGAGAGGTTTCCACGCCTCGCATGGGAGGATTGCTCATTTGGGGTACTGTTCTCGGTGTTGCGGTGCTTCTGTTTTTTCTTTCTGCAGTCACAGATAATGCACTTCTTTCTAAACTGAATTTTTTGAGCCGCAATCAAACATGGCTTCCGTTGTTTACGCTTGTTGCTGCGGCGTTAGTGGGACTCGCGGATGATTTGTTCGTCGTCAAGGGTAAAGGTGGGTATCAGGGCGGGGGAATGCGATTTTCTGTACGCATTTTTTATGTTCTCTTGATCGGTTTGATTGGTGCATTGTGGTTCCATTATAAACTGGGATGGGACAGCATTCACATTCCAGCATTCGGTGATGTGACGATTGGTGCGTGGTATATCCCATTGTTTATGATTGTGATGCTGGGAACATTTTCTGGTGGGGTTGTGGATGGATTGGATGGTTTGTCCGGTGGGGTATTTGCAACGATTTTTTCTGCGTATGCGGGGATTGCATTTGTGCGCGGACAAATTGATCTTGCAGCATTTTGTGCGGTGATCGTGGGCGCCACGCTCGCGTATTTGTGGTTCAATATTCCGCCTGCGCGTTTTTACATGGGCGAAACTGGAATTTTAGGACTCACGACCACCTTGACTGTTGTGGCGTTTCTCACGAATAGCGTTGTCGTACTCCCAATTGTGGGATTTGTACTCGTATTAGAATCTGCGTCTGTTATTATTCAGCTTACTTCCAAAGCGCTGCGTGGTGGAAAAAAAGTCTTCTTAATTGCGCCGTTGCATCATCATTTTGAAGCAGTCGGCTGGCCCGCAGAAAAAGTTACCATGCGGTTTTGGGTTATTTCTGCGGTGATGGCTACTGTGGGGTTTGTCATCGCCATTATTGGGAGCGGAGCGTAACCTTATGGCGACTACATCTATGAATCTCCCATCGATTTCATCGACTTCGGAAGCTACGCAAGACCCGGATGCAGAGGTAGTTTCCAGTATTCAGAAAGGAAATCTTCAAAGCTACAGCAAGCTCTACAATAAGTACTTGAAAAAGATTTACGGGTACTGTGTACAGAATGTCGGGAATCAGCAAGAGGCCGAAGACCTTGCGCAGGACGTTTTTATTGAAGCATTCAAATCGATTCATGGATTCGAGTTTCGATCGCTGTTTCGCACCTGGCTGTATCAAATCGCGCGCTATCAGATCATGGATTACTGGCGCAAGATGTATAAAGGTAAGACGCTGGCTCTCGAAGATTTTCTTCACCTGGATCTTTCCAATTCTGCTCCAGAGGTAGATGAACAGGATGTAAAACAAAAGGAAGAACGAGTTCAAGAGATCTTGGAGAAATTGCCGGAACACTATCGAAAAATCTTAGAATTGCGATTCTTAAAAAGTTATACGTTAAAAGAAACCGCGAGTGAATTAGATATTACAGTGAATAATGCAAAAGTGCTGCAATATCGCGCTATTCAAAAAGCTATTTCGTTATCTTAATTAAGTAGTATGGATTCATCCCATCATGAAGACATTGTCGAAGAATATCTGTCCAGCTTAGAAACGAACACGCCGTTCGAGTGGGAACGCGTTCCTGATGATCCCGAGTTGCTTTCCGTTCTCAAAATGACGCGTGAGATGTGGGCGAATACGCATTCAGAAGCCCGAGGGACATTTTGCGATCGTGTTGAAAAGGGGTTACAGGAAATGATGATTCCTCGTGTAGAACTTCCGAAATCCGTACCATGGTATCACGCATTGGTGCCGGTCATTCGATATGCATCTGTGGGGTTGGTAGGAATTCTTGCAGTTGTTGTGATCGTTAATGCAATGGGCGGTTCCCCGATCGTATCGAATCCGTTTTCTTCTTCGAATTCGTCATCGTCAGGATTCCTCACAGCCGATCGCAACCCAAAACCCTCGGAAAATTCAAATTTCGACAACAGTTCTTCCGACCAAGTGGCGTCAAATGAAACAGATAATACCCCCTCGAATGCTGAAGAACCGGAAATCACGCCTTCTGTCAATACATCGTCCGCTGCGAAGTTCTTAGATGTGTCTGACTTGGATCCGGATGATCAAATGAATACCTTGGTTTCGGATTTTTCCACGGACTTTTCCGAAATGCTTGATGACGTCAATGATGATGGTTTGGCCCGGATGGGAAGTGATATCCAGTTGGTAAGTTTTTAAGCATTCGAACATGCCGACGGTATTTTCGTTTGACGCGTATACATGGGACGCGAAGAGTGGTCGTGCGGATTTTTTGTATTCGGTAACACCCGGAGACCAATGGGTGGAAACGCTCACGTTTCCTCCTCCCCGTGTTGCGGTTCCTTTCGGGCTTTGGAACCGCGTGTTGTTTTCATTGCACATTATGTTAGGAATTGGTTACTGGAAGACATCGTGCCCCAAGAACATTCAAATCCGATCTGGTGAGCTTTCACGCGCGCAAGCAACATTTTGGAATGCGGTCTATCAAAAAGGACTAGGGGAATTTTTCTATCGTAATCATTTACTAGGCAACGTCCACGTACGATTCCCCTATCTCCAAACATCGTCCAAGTCCATCCGTATGCGTACGACGAACAGATCACTGGTACAACTCGGTGGTGGAAAGGATTCTTTGACAAGTATTGCGCTTCTCCAGAAGATGAAAAAGCCGATCGAAACGTTCTGTTTAGGGAGCTATCCGTTGATCAAACAGCAAACGCGTGCCCTTCATTTGCCGCACCACACTGTTCAACGCACGTTGGATCCCAAACTTCTCAAAGGTGGTAAACGCTATCGCTATAATGGACATATCCCCATCGCAGCCATCTATGCGTGGGTGGGACTCGCGCTGGCGGTACGATCCGGTGATCGTTGGATCGTTGCATCCAATGAGCGGAGTGCAAATATCGGGAACATTACGTATCATGGAATTCGTGTGAATCATCAATGGAGTAAGAGTTTGGAATTTGAACGGTTGTTTTCTGAATACGTGCAGAGGTTTGTTACACCGGATGTGCGGTATTTTAGTTTACTGCGCCCGTTGTTCGAGCTGAATATTGCACGGTTGTTTATAGAACATTATCCGCAGCCTCCCATCTTTTCAAGCTGTAATAAAAATTTTCTTATTCGGGGCTGGAACGGACCACGTTGGTGTGGGACCTGCGCCAAGTGTGCGTTTGTTTTTTTGATGCTCGCTCCATTTTTTCCGAAAGACCGTTTACAAAAATTTTTTGGAGCGAATTTGTTGAATCAACCATCCCTGATCCCGATGTATAAACAATTGTTGGGGATCCGTGATCACAAACCCTTCGATTGTGTAGGGGTGCCGACAGAAGTCCGTGCAGCATTTGGAAAGATGAAGCGCGATGGCTCGTATGCCTCTGATGCTGTAATGCGTGCCTTGGACCCGTATCTGACACGGGAAGGGTTTCGATTTTCTCAGGACTGGAAACGCGCGATGCACGTGTCAACTCGCTATCGCATTCCTCGATTCTTTCAATCCTTCCTTCATGATCTCCGGTAAAAATATTTTAATCTTAGGTGCAGGAAAAGAAGGGCAGTCCGCAGCTCGCTATTTAACGCGTACGCGAACGAGTTTAAAAATTGCACTTGCAGATATTCAGGAAAAAGAATGCGCGGTTCCAAAGAGTATCAAGCTCCTCCTGGGTTCGGATTACCCAAAATCGTTGGCATCCTACGATACGGTCATTGTGTCACCGGGAATTCCACCATCCACACCATTGTTGCGGACAGCGCGTTTCATCACAACGTCCACGAATATTTTTATGGAGGATTGCCCGGGGCGTGTGATTGGAATCACGGGTTCCAAAGGCAAAAGCACGACCGCATCCCTGATTCACCATATTTTAGTAACGGCAGGATTACCGAGCTATCTAGTGGGTAATATTGGAAATCCGGTTATTGATGCACTAGGGGAAGACATTTCATCGGACACGCTCTTTGTCACAGAACTTTCCAGTTATCAAACGCGACTGTTGGAAAAAGGACCATTCATTGCCGTGGTGTTGAATGTATTTCCCGAGCACATGGACTATCATGGAAGCGTAGAGCAGTACTACACGGATAAACTGCGCATTACCATGGTGCAAACTTCTCGAGATACTGTGGTATATAATCAGCACAATGCCGAGTTGGTTGTGCGTATACATCCATCTTCTGCGATCAAGGTGCCGTTTCCCGATCCGCGCAGAGCAGATGCACGCGATGGAATGGTGTACTTAAGCCGCACGCCACTCCTTTCGACTTCCGAGTTGCCGCTTCCAGGAGAACATAATGTCGGAAATGTCCTCGCAGCCATCACGGTTGCAGACCTTCTTTCTATTCCGTATAAAACTATTCAGACGGCACTTCAGACGTTTACTCCGCTCCCACATCGACTCCAAACCGTTGGAGTCGTTTCTGGAGTCACCTATGTCGATGATGCCATTTCTACAGCTCCAGAATCTACCCTTGCAGCGTTAAAAACTATTCATCCGGTGGGCACGCTCATTGTCGGAGGATATGATCGCGGATATGACTTTACCGTGCTTTCCAAACGTATTGCGCATGAGCAAATCCCAAATCTTGTGTTGTTTCCCACTTCTGGAAGCCGGATCGAGGCGGAGCTAGACAGATTGGGATATCAACCGCGGATATTACATACACGATCGATGAAAGAAGCTGTTCGATTCGCTGCGCTTTACAGCCCGGTTGGTAGCGTTGTTCTGCTGTCGACCGCCTCACCGAGTTATGGCGTTTTTAAAAATTTTGAAGATAAAGGAGATCAATTTCAGGCCTGCGTGCGTGAATCCATAAATTCGCGATCTGTCTGCGGATGAACCGCGGACCCTTCGGGCTTGAACTTCCCACCCTACGAAATCAAGATTTCGTAGGGG
>CAZOCX010000025.1:0-6865 GCA_964578475.1 uncultured Gammaproteobacteria bacterium
TGCAACTGCTTCAGAACTCGTCGAAATACCTCGGTATTCCTCCTCGTTCTTCAGCCGTTTCGGCACAAACGGCATCCGAAATGCCGATAAAGCTATTTTTGAGATGAGCTCTACATATGATCAACGAAGACTTGCGCAAAAATATTCAAAGTAGGGAATGGGAACAATATTGGTCCGGCAAATGGAGCTTTACCACGGCTTCGTATTTTTTGTACTACTACACCCATTTGATGAAAGCGCAAATGGGAGAAGGGTTTACAACGGTTGCTGCGATTTCGCGCGAAGGTCACACGACCTGTTTTTTCGACAAGTCCGATCGCAAACGATTCGGGGAGCATCTGGTAAAACAGGTCCTCGCGGATTCAACATTTATTCCACGTTTTTGCAAAAATTTGAAACAGCGCGCGGATCATTTTTCGACCGTGATGACGCGACTAAAACAACAACCTGCTATTCGCCCAGATGATTTTAACATTTTTATTCAAGAGTTCTACGCCTACACCGGTCCACACATTTCTCCGCGACACATCATTGATTTTCTACCAGAAGACAAACAGCAAACGTATTTCTCGGATCTGAAAGATGTCCGGTTGTATACGGAACATGTGTATGCAGACACCGAACAGCTCATGCAACAATGGGCAACACAAATCAGCGAGAAACTGGGACTAGCTCCGACGCATGTATTGTGTCTAACGCGGGAAGAAGTAGAACACGCACTGGAGTCACAAAATGTTCCCAACCATGAGATACTCCAGGAGCGATTCCACTGTAGTGCTCTCATTGCACATGACGAGATATGTGAAGTTGCTACAGGTGAAGACGCGATATCCATCGAACAACTGTTAGCCGGCATTGATTCTAAGACATCAGAACTCTCCGGAACTATCGCATACGCCGGAAATGTCCGAGGGCATGCACGCATTGTGTTGAATCCGAGCGATGTATCGGACTTTCAAGAAGGCGACATCTTAATCTCGACCATGACACGTCCGGAATTCTTGCCACTCATGAAAAAAGCTGCTGGAATTGTCACGGACTTGGGCGGTTTATTATGTCACGCGGCGATTGTGGCGCGCGAACTCCGAAAACCCACGATCATTGGAACCGAAAACGCCACAAAAATTTTTAAAGATGGTGATACAATAGAAATTGACAGTGATCGTGCACAAGTGAGAAAAATTTCATTACCCTTGTGAAACTTTATAGCGGAAATCATCCGCAAATGCCGAAAACGAGTGCTCATCGATCTCGATTATTGTTTCTTCTAAATAAATCTTCTAAAGTATAGATAAACTTTATCCTTCAACTTTACCCATGAAATACCAACGATCATTTTTTTCGCGTTATCTGATTGGCGCTGCGGGCGGTGTGGCAGGCGGGTTGATTGGATTTACAAAACTTCTCGAATACGGCGCGAACAATGGATGCTTTGCATGGGCAGACGAGATATTTAATGGGCGAGGATATGAATCGTGTGGCACGCTTGGATTCATTATCGGGACGATCGGGGGAACGCTCTTGATTCTCATCATCACTGCCGCGTTGATGATTACAGATGATCGATATCGCAGCATCGCGCGTTGGTGCGGAATCTTGTTAGCACTCGGCGTCGTGGTCGGCGTCATTCTCTCGATCATCAATGCGTTTGTGAATAATGGGCCCACGGATTTTTTGGAACTTTTTACCTACGTGTCCGCAATTGTATTCCTCGCCATTCTCATGACCGTGCCGTCTGCTATTGTGTCTGGGGGAATATCTTTCTTCCGCAAATTGCAAATCGATCATAAACACGAAGCGAAAGTAAATAAAAAATAAAAAGATTGAGCAAGTTGATACATAGGCCGATCTTTGATCCATGTATGAAAAAGGCAGAGCAGCTCGGGATGAACATCGAGCCACTCTGATGTTGGCGAAAGTCTTCGTAGGCGTGGGTTCACCAGTCGCGGTGGGCGATTCGTGCATGAGAAAAAACTCACAACTAAACAAACATAATACTCCTGAGTAATAAAGCAAAATTCAGGATGTATTTTGAAAATCTAATAATCCTTCAACTTCTTGATGTCGAAGTGTTCTTTGATTTTCTCAAGCGACTTGGATTCAATCTGACGAATACGTTCACGCGTCACACCAAATTCTTGACCCACTTCTTCCAGTGTATGCGACACACCATCTTTCAAACCAAACCGCATTTCCAAAATCTTCTGTTCCCGCGGCGTTAAATCTCCCAAAATATTACGGACATGATCTCGTAACAACTCCATGGCTGCGGCGCGGTCCGGCGGCGTGGACGTGGTGTCCTCAATAAAATCTCCGAGGATGGAATCTTCATCGTCTTCTCCCACAGATGTTTCGAGTGAAACGGTGTCTTGCGAAATCTTGATAATGTGATTGATTTTCTCTATGGTCTCCCCCATCTCTGCAGCAATTTCCTCGGGCATGGGCTCGCGACCCAGACTTTGAATCAACTGACGTTCAATCTGCTGAAACTTATTGATCGTCTCCACCATGTGGACGGGAATGCGAATCGTTCGCGACTGATCGGCCAAAGAACGCGTGATGGCCTGTCGAATCCACCATGTTGCATAGGTGGAAAATTTATATCCTTTGCGATAATCAAATTTTTCAACAGCCCGAAACAATCCGACATTGCCCTCTTGAATCAAATCTAACAATGACAGCGACCGACCAGTAAATTTCTTTGCGATGCTCACCACGAGCCGCAAGTTGGCTTCAATCAATCGTCGTTTTGCATCTTCATCCCCGCGTTCTTTACGTTTCGCAAGCTCGACTTCTTCCTTGGGCGTGAGTAACGGCACTTTCCCAATTTCCCGCAAATACATCTGAATCGAATCGGATGCAATTTCGCCTAAGTCAAACCGTTTGTCGTCTTCGGCTTTTTCCTTTTTCTTCGTTGTCGGGCCCACCATGATCGGGCGCTTTAAAATTTCTCCAGTATGTTCCTTGATCTCTAAACCTTCGGATTCGATTTTGGAAAGTAAATCTTCGTACTCATCTAAATATAACTCCACTTGAGGCCAGGAGTAGATAATTTCTGTTTCCGTGACAAATCCTCGAACGCGCGCCTTCTCTAACAACTTTTCCTTTAGTTGAAATACATCCATGGGCTGATCGGGCTTTGGCAGGCGAGGCCGACGCATTCTCTGTAGTCCGCGGCGGCGGGAAGCGACATTCTTTGCCAGTCGTTTGCTCCGCGATCGTTTGCGCGGACGTGAAGCGCGCTTAGGTACCTTCGCTTTCCGATGTTTTGCAGGTTTCACAGGCCGAGACCGCCGCGTGGGATGACCATTACGCTTGGCTTTGGATTTTGCTTTCATAAAGAAAAGAAGTGCGGTTTAGGATTCAAATTGTTTTAGACGCGCAAGCCTAGACGCATAACGTTCGGTCAGCGCTTGAAGTTGTGTGGATTGGTTATCCGAGGGGCTACCCTCGAGTTGTCGGATCTGTGTTTGAAGATTTGCTAGCTCACGTTGGAGCATGGCGCGCGATCGGGTTGCGATCCATTCATGGAGTTCGAGCGACAATTCGCTTTCCGAAAAATTTTCTCGGAGCTCGTCGCTTAAAAAACGCAACCGGTCGAGGACTTCGTGTTGATCCGATAAAGATTCCAGCGCAGGTTGAAATGACGCGGAATCCTTGTGGCCAGAACTATACAATGAAACCATTTGCGTGTAAAGGTCGCGCATTGTTTCGGATAATGCATTGGAATCGAATGTCGGCATATATGTCCCGATCAGTTCGGGATGCAAAAAAAACGCCGCGAGAATATATTCCTCAATGGCAATGGGAGAACCCGTGGTTGTCGGAGAAGCTGCAACTCGCGGTCGTGCAACACGGACTTTTTTCACGGCATCGTGAAGCGTCTTTTCATCCACCCCAACATCAAACCCTAACCGTTGAATGTAATGCGCCTGCTCCACAGGATTGGTGAGCATTGCGATTTCCGGCAAAACCATTTTTGCCGCACGCTTTTTCGCTTCCACATCGGTTCGATCTAAATTGTTGGTTGCGAGTTGCATGAAAAATTCCATAGCCGGAGCTGCTGATGTAATGGCGTGTTGAAATGCATCTTTGTCTTCGCGAATGCATTCATCCGGATCTTTTCCATGTGGCATGGTTGCAATGCGCACATCCAACTCAAAACGTCGCGCGATGGCAATCGCACGGCGCGCTGCTTCCACGCCTGCTTGATCTACATCGAATGCAAAAATCGCCTGCTTCGCGTAGCGCTTCAACAACTTCACTTGCGCATCGGTGAGTGCTGTCCCGCTCGCTGCAATGACATTCGTGAATCCGAACTGATGCGCAGCAATCACATCCATTTGCCCCTCCATCAAAATCGCAACCCCGGATTTTCGAATCGCGTGTTTTGCCCGATCCAATGCATAGAGCAGGCGGCCCTTATCAAACAATTCCGTCTGCGGCGTGTTGACATATTTTGCTGCATCCGCTTCTTCGCGTAAGGTCCGTCCTGTGCATCCCACGACACGTCCATGTTCATCACGGATGGGAAATATAATTCGTCCACGAAATCGATCGTACGTTCGGCCAGTATCATTCGTGGTCACCAATCCTGCGCGCACCAAATCCGTAACCGCGTATCCTTTTTTCGTCAATACATTCAACAATTTGTCCCAGGATTCTGGCGCGTAACCTAGATCAAACGCATCCATCGTAAGAGCATCCAACCCCCGTTTTGCTAAATACGTGCGTGCAATTTCTGCTTCGTGAGATTCGAGCAATACTTTATGATAAAACTTCATCCCTAGCGCAAGCGCATCCACCACGCGTGAATCATGCGTGACTGCGCGTTTGTACGTACCGGATAATTCGATGTTTGCTTTTTTGGCAAGGAGTTTCAGTGCATCCACAAACTCCAGGCCTTCCATTTTCTGAATAAACGAAAAGAGATCGCCGCCTTCTCCACAACCAAAACACCGCCAGGTCTGACGATCGCGGGAAACAAAAAACGATGGGGTTTTTTCCTGATGAAACGGACACAGTGCACGCAAATTGGCCCCAGTTGATTTTAACGGGACATACTCTCCGATGAGATCCGCAATATCGATTCGCTGTTTAATAAGCTCGACCTCGTTTGCCATAACGTCCCTATCCTACTTCGGGCTATCTGAAAATGCAATGCAAGCTCAACTCTAAGATTTTGTCTTCGAGCAAATCTCTTGAAGATGACTGACGATCTCGGGCACAACAGAAAAGACTTCGATTTTTGGGGTCCGATTCTCCCATGGCAAGTAGATCGTATCAGAAATCGCGACTGTTATCACGGCTGGATGTTTTTTGATCTTTACAACCGCGTTTCCCGAAAGAACTCCGTGTGTCACCAGAATCACTAACCCTTTCGCTCCGTCGGAAAGCAGTTGTTGCCCGACGCCCATGACCGTACTTCCGGTATCGATTTCATCATCATTAATAATGCAAATACAATTCGCAACGGAAACATGGGTATCGTCGCTACCCGTAACGCGTGTCTGATTAAACTCGGGCCGCTCTTTTCGAAAGCGTATCAACGGAAGATTCAACAACTCGGAAAGGCGCGCTCCTCCATCATGTCGTCCTTGGTCAGGCGCAATCACGCGAAGTGCATCACGCGACCACTGTTTCCGCTCGATCATTTCCTGAATCATGCGAGCTTTGATCTGCGTGGTATCAAGGACCGTCACCGGAAGAGGATCGAAAAATTCTACAAGTGCCGGAGAATGTGGGTCCACCAATACAACATGCGTGACTGGGAGCGTTTTCAAAAATTGTATCATGGTTTTTGCCATCACTGCTTCTCCAATTTCCGTCGATCGTTCTTGACGACGAAACCCGATGAATCCCATGACTACCACAACCGATCGAGGCTTCTCTCCACGGTCTATTCGATCTTGAATGCTTGTGAGTAGCCCCCATAAATCAAAATAATTGCGCTCGACCGGCGAACTTGTACTTTGAATAACAACGACATCTTGATCTGTGATGTTCGTATCCGTAATTGCGTAATGCGGTTCCCCATCCGAGAATCGTGAAATACTCGGTTCCCCCAAACTAACTCCAAGTCCGGCTACAACTTCTGTTGCAAATTTCTTGCTTGCTCTTCCGGAAAAAACGAGAAACGCCATATGAGTTCTAATGAGTGAGACTTCTATACCTTAAAACCAGTTGTTCATTCGGTCAATGCGAACGCATCATGTGCTGACGATGAAGCCAGCTCTCGTGAATCCACACCAATGGCGTCTGTAATCGAATGAAATCCGTCGCGTCGCAAGAGTCGCACAAGTCCCTGATTGATCGTGCTAACAATTTGTGGTCCCTGGAATACCATGCCTGTAACTAACTGTACGAGAGTTGCGCCAAGTCGAATCTTCGCATATGCATCTTCGGCACTGAATATGCCGCCAGACCCAATCAATACATAACGACCCTTTGTTTTCTGGAACACATGTTTTAACAGAAGATTTGCCAGATTCTCGACTGCTTTGCCGCTGAACCCTCCGTGTTCGGGAACAGTTGCATTTCGGATATACAATGTATTTTTGTTCTTTGTTAGATTCGTACAAATAAATCCCGTTACCTGATGCTGGGCAGCAACTGCAAGAATCGCATCGAGATCCTCGGGCGGGATATCTGGTGATAGTTTCAAAAAAATGGGTTTGACGATATGCAGCGCATCGATCTGTTCGAGTAGTTGGTCCAGTCGTTCCGGATCTGTAAACGGCTCACCACCGAATGTATTCGGGCAACTGATATTGATCGTGAGGTACTGACCGATCGAATGAAATGCGCGCGCGGCTTTCACATAGTCTGCAATTCCTGCATCCATATCAACGGTTTCCTGACAATT
>CAZOCX010000025.1:6965-9516 GCA_964578475.1 uncultured Gammaproteobacteria bacterium
ACGGCGTCTTTATCAAACCCTGCGGACAAGCCTACGGGATTGGAAAAGCGAATCCCCCACAGCGTCTGCTCAAGGATGGAGTGTTGATAGGAAAATGCCATGCGTGTAGCAGCGCGCGTGATGGGGTGACGACCAAGCTGTTCTCCAACATGAATCATGTGGTTATGGACTCCCTCTGGGTCCAAGCGGAACAACATGGGTTTTAAGATATTGCGGTAGACAAATCCGATAATGGCGTTACGCATCTCTCGAAGCATGGTTGTGAGGAATTTATTTTGTACTTTTTACCAGCTCCGCCTTCGTACGAGGGCGGAGCTTGCACAAACCTGGATCTATTTTAACACACCACTTTTCTTCTCAACAGCCTGTGTTAGAGGGAGCAGACCTCGTACCGGGTTGAACCCTGTACAGGGTTCAACCCGGTAAAAGCCTAGGGTTTGTGAACGAAAGTTGACTCGAAGGTCGATTTATGGTATGTTCGTTTTTCACTTGCAACTGTGGAGGTACCTGATGAGAATCGCGTGTTTCGGAAGTGGAAGTGGGTCGCCGGGCGACCCCATGTACGATGCGATGTGCCAGGTCGGACGCCTCCTCGACCAGGGAGGCCACGAGGTTCTGACCGGCGGATTCGGTGGCGCTGGAATGGAGGCTCCGGCACGCGGGGTGTGGGAGGAAAGCGCCGGTACGCGCCGGGCGAAGGGCTATGTTCTAGGCGGCAACCCCGCAAACTCCTACGTCGACGCCGTCGACTGCGGATCCTTGGGAGGTCCAGGAGTGAATTTCTCGATAGAGCAGCAATTCGGACTGCGCCTCGGGTGTCTACTCGAGGCCGATGGGTTCATACTCTTGGGCGGGGGGCCCGGGACAATGCTCGAGTTGCTCGGGTTCATAAACTTGAACTTCAAGCTTTGGGAGTACACCAAGAGACTCGCAATCTTGAGCCCACCACGCCGGACGGCGTTGGGGATGGACGAGGACATGGTTGTAACGATAGATTGGGGTAAGGTGCTCGAAGAAATCCACTGGAAAGTCATTCCATCTGAAGTTTACGAAACAATCCGGGTCGTCTCGACACCGACGGAGGCCGTCAAATGGGTATGCAGCCGCCCGAGCTCCGGTGAGCCCGCCACGCAGCGCTTCTAGCGCTTGATCGCCGTTGCGAATGACTCCGCGGGCTGACCTGGGATCTTTCCCTGGTTGGCCCGCTGATTTTTTTGTGCTTCAATACCCTTGTCTCCCAACACATTTATGCCCGACGACTTCATCAGCCCCGAAGACCTCATGTTGTTTACCAGCGCTGGCAGGTTCATGACAGCAGCGGTGTATTTGCAGTCGAGGCAACAAAACACCACTGCAACATTCGATCTCTTCATTCGCGAAGCTCCGACTTTCCGAAACTATTTTGTTGTTGCCGGCCTCGAACACATTCTCGATTATCTTCTAAATTTTCGATTTACCAAAACCCAGCTTCAATACATCCAAGATTCCTTTTCGTTTCCCAACGACGTATTCAACTATTTCACGAATATGCGTTTTACCGGCGATGTATGGGCCATGCCGGAGGGAACGATTTGTTTTCCGAATGAACCCGTGATTCGCATTACTGCCCCGATCATTGAAGCGCAAATGATCGCACAATATCCCGGGAATACCGAGATGTTGCAAACCATGCTCGCATCCAAACTCGCACGTGTTGTGAATGCTGCACAAGACAAACACATTGCCATGACATTTACACGTTCGCATGGCGTCGAACCCGCGGTCAAAGCCGTACGTGTGGGAAAAATCGTGGGCGTGAACCTTGTCGGTCTTCCAATTTCCTCGATGCGCTACGGCATTCCCATGACCGGCGGGACGACCTTTCATCATTTTTTTCAGAGCTTTGATACAGAACTTGAAGCGTTTGAAACCTACATCCGATTATATCCGGGCAAAGGATGGATATTGATCGACACCTATGATGCGCAGAAGGGCTTGGAAACGCTCATTTCCGTCGGGAAAAAATATGGGAGTAAACCTGTGCAAGGAATTTTCCTGGATAGCGGAGATTTACTCGAATGGAGTAGCACAGCACGAACGCTTCTGGATGAGGCTGGAATGCACGAGGTAAAAATCATGGTAATGAGTAATTTAGAGGAATACAAAATTGATGCGCTCGTGAAAGCTGGAGCGCCAGTAGATTGGTACGGTGTGGCAACCGAAGTGATGACAAGTTCGGATGCACCGAAACTTGAAGTTGTGTACAAGTTGTGTGAAGTGGTCCGCGAGGGCAAACGGACTCCGAAAATGAAACTCGCCGCGAAAAAATTATCGTTACCAGGTGTGAAACAAGTACGACGCATATACCGTGATGGAAAAGCAATCGAAGATATTATTGCACTCGATGATGAACCGATCGAGGGAGAGGAATTGTTAGTTCCGTGGATTCAACATGGCAAACGCGTCCGACCAACGCCATCGCTCGAAGAAAGTCATGCGCATTATGTGAAACAAAAAGCGTGTTTTGATCCGGAGCTTTTTGTGATCGATCGAGCGCACGCGTATCCCGTGC
>CAZOCX010000026.1:0-9360 GCA_964578475.1 uncultured Gammaproteobacteria bacterium
CAGGCCCTACAAAAAATGGTTATTAGGAGAAACGAATGAACGTCGCACTATGGAGCGGGAGAAGAAAAATACGCGCGATAAAATTCTTGAGCAACGGGAAGGGCGACCTGACTCCCTTGTCCGCCATGCTCAATCAAAATCACAATGGCAATTTCAGGATTCTCATAGGGTGCAAAACTTGTTAACCACGCATGTGTTGGTGAGGTCGTATCCACCTGTGCAGTTCCTGTTTTTGCTGCTACGGGGACTGGAACTTGCTGAAGACCTTTTCCCGAACCCTGGGTTACGGTATAACGCATCCCCTCTCGCACCGTCGCAAGATGAGATGCTGGAATAATCTGTTCTTTTAGCACTACAGGTTTCATCTGAAACTCCCCGTTTGGAGTTCGAAGTCGTGATACCACGCGCGGTTGGTAAAGTGTTCCGCCATTTGCAATGGCAGACGTAGCCATAGCCATTTGCAATGGCGTTACCAGCAAATCTCCTTGTCCAATTCCTAGATGATACGTATCTCCGATATACCATGGTTCATCTTTTTCTTGCTGCTTCCAGTCCGGAGTCGGAAGAAAACCCGATGCCTCGGAAGGAAGATCAATTCCCAGCGGGTGATTCAGTCCAAAACGTTCACCATATTCGTGCAGTTTCTCTACGCCTAAACCGCGAATCGATTCGAATCCCCCGGCAATCGCATAAAAATATGTATTCACAGACCATCCCATCGCTTCTATCAAACCCACCCTGCCATGTCCGCCTGCTTTCCAGTCAGGAAAATTCCAGGGTCCTACAGAAATCCCACCTGTGCTCAAGACTGTCGTTGAACGTGTAATGGTTCCTTCGGTTAGCGCGGCTGCGGCCCACAGAGGTTTAATGGTCGAGCCGGATGGAAATACGCCTGCCCACGCGCGAGGAAATAATGGATGGCGTTCATCCGTTTTTAGCTTTTCATAATCCACTTCAGAAATTCCATTGACAAACAGATTATCATCATACGTTGGTACATTCACCATCGCACGGATTTCTCCGGAGCGAGGGTCAACAGCAACTGCTGCTCCGCCTGTTCCATTGCTTTCTTGGACCGCATGTTCCAGTGATGTCTGCAATGTTTGTTGCAACCGTTGATCGATTCCTAGGATCAAGTCGACTCCTGGAACCGGCGCTGTTTCCGCAATAATTTTTTGTTCTTGTTCTAATACATCCACCTCGGCACGTCGTTTTCCATTTGTTCCCCGCAGTTCGGTTTCGTAGCTTAATTCCAATCCTGTTTTCCCCATTTCTTCATTTTTGCCATAACCTTGTGCGCCGTAGGTAGTGTATTCTTCCTCATTTAATTTTCCGGTGTATCCCAGCAAATGCGAGAACGACGATCCCCCGAGATATTGCCGTTTCCCTCGCACATCAAGAACCACCGATGGAAGATCACGTAAATCCAGAAATAACTGCATCGCGCGGTCATAATCTAACCGTTCAAGAACGACCACAGGATCCACGTAATCGTCGGATACGGAATCGATCTTTGTACGCAGCTCTTCTTCCGTAACAGAAAGTGATGACGCAAGTCGTGCAATGATGATGTCCCGATCTCCTATGACTTCCGGGAGTTTCGAAGGAACGAGTGAGAGTGAAAATGTTGGGACATTTCGTACTAATGGTTGAAAATTACGGTCATAAATCAACCCCCTCGGTGCCGGTATATCACGAATAGCTGTACGGTTCTCTTCTGCAGACGCGCGATGAATCCATCCGGTAATCAATTGAAGATGCACAAGGCGAAACGACAGAACACCGATGAGGAGAAACGATGCAGTCAGCAGAACTTGCAAACGGCGTCGATTCGAAATGGAACGTAACGACATACCACTGATTCCAGCTTCATCCGAAAAATGCTCATCAAATTTACGGTAATGAAATCCCGGAATCGAGCGGTCATCAATATCCGGCGTCGAGCTTTCGAAAAAAGGATTGGGTGTCATGGGTAGAGTCGAAGATAAGGATTCAGAAGGCGCCGCACAAGGAGCGATCCTAATCTCAAGATAACTAACACCGCAAGATTCGTCCAGATGACGCGAACAAATGCCGCATATGTTTCCCAGTCCCATAGTCGTAAATGCGCTGACGTTGGCGCGATCATGCTGCTGAATACGTCAGCAACAATCATCGCGATGTGAAAGCTAAGCATGCCGGCGGTTGCGACAACCATGAGAGAAAGAATCGAATGCTCAGTGAATTTCGCAATCAGGAGTAATTTGCACAGGAGAATTGTTGCGCCATAGGAAAACAGCATGACGCCAAACGAGAGCGGAGAAAATACATCGTGGGCTAGTGCTCCGATCAGCACCACGACGAGAGCCTCACGGTCACGACCGATTGAAAGCAGTGCAATGCTGATCAGGAGAAAGAAATAAATAAAATGGTCGGAAAATAGGGAAGGAAATATGGACCACTCCACGATCAGAAGAAGGAGAATCAACAAAAGAGAAAGCAGGATTTGAACAATCCGCTTCATAGCGTAATTACGGATACAACCGTAAGCCTTGAGAGATCCAGTAGTAGTCGAACGCTCGCGGATTGGAAGAGAGCGCTCTCACCTGTAGAAACACGATCAACACGTCCAACAACAAGTCCCTCTGGAATATGCTGCGTAGTTCCTGATGTAATGACCGTTGCGTTTTGCTCCACACGTTCGCCTTGGGGGATGAGGTTGATATTGACGCTTAGGTCGCGTTCGCCTTCCAAGACCCCCGGAGACGCTGAATCATTTTGCAGTTTGATCGCAATTTTACTATTCGACGACGTGACGAGGATTAAATGCGAGAACGTTTCCTCTACGGCTCCGATCGTTCCCACGAGAAAGCCCTGGTCTGCAATCACCGCTTGACCAGACTGAATGCCATCCTTGGATCCTTTATCCAGTAGAACCGTGGTGAGAGATCCACTGCGTTCGCGAGAAAACACCCGTGCCGGCACAGACTGGAGATGGCGTTCTTGTAAAAATTGTAATTGCAATTTGAGATCGTCGCTTGTTTCAATAGACGATTTCAAGCGTGCGTTTTCGATCACCAACGCGTTGCGCTCTTCCGAAAGTTTTTGGTTTTCCAGCATCAGTTGTTCGCGCTCATCCCAAGATAAGGCATTGCGTACTCGCAATCCCAATTGATACCCAAAAACATAGGAGGGTTGTGTCCCCTGCATCCACAAGGATTCGATGAATTGAAATCCTCCGACGCTATGGATGCCTAAGATGAGGACAAATCCTGCTGCAATAATCCCGATCGTTCCCCAACGTTTCATATCATTTCATCATCCGTTCATCGTGCGTCGACAGAATAAAGAGGTCTTTGAGATTTTGTAGATCTTCTAAAATTAAGCCTGTTCCCCGCGCGACACATGTCAACGGATCTTCGACAATTGTCACAGGAATTTGCGTGGTATGTTGGATCACGCGATCAATTCCACGGATGAGGGATCCGCCTCCAGATAAGACAATCCCCCGTTGGTAAATATCGGCACTCAATTCCGGCGGCGTTCGTTCAATGGTTTCTTTGATGCTCTCTACAATCAACTGTAATGTTTTTGCGAGCGCTTCGCGAATATGGGAACTTGAAATTACGACTTCTTTGGGCAAACCCGTCACCAGATCACGCCCGCGCATTTTTGCTTGTAACGGATCTCGTAATTCCAGCGCAGCGCCTAAGGCAATCTTGATTTCTTCCGCAGTACGCTCTCCGAGCAGTAAATTGCATTCTTCGCGGGCATAATTCATGATCGCCTGGTTCAGTTCGTCTCCGGCAATTCGCAGGGATTTCCATGTCACAATTCCCCCGAGCGAAATGACGGCAATTTCTGTGGTGCCTCCACCAATATCCACAATCATACTTCCGGAAGAATCTTGAACTGGAAGCCGTGCTCCGATCGCTGCTGCCATGGGCTCTTCAATCAAAAATACTTCGCGTGCCCCCGCATTCAAGGCCGCATCTTCCACAGCTTTGCGTTCAACTTCGGTTACATCCATCGGGACACCGACCACCATCCGCGGACGCGGCATAATCGTGAATGTTTCGCGATGGACTTTTTCAATGAAGTGCTTCAACATTTTTTCGGCAACCTCAAAATCCGAAACCACACCATCCATGAGTGGCCGCGTTACGGTAATATGCGCCGGTGTTTTCCCAATCATGCGTTTTGCATCATGTCCGACCGCAACGATTTGATCATGGATCGTGTTCACTGCAACAACACTCGGTTCATTGATGACGATCCCCTTTCCTCGCACATAGACCAAGGTATTTGCAGTACCAAGATCGACCCCCATGTCCTGTGAGAATCGACCAAAAATTTCTGCGATCATAGGTGAGATATCGTTTCTTGGACGCGCGCCATTGCCTCTACCTCTGTCAACAGAAGCGTTTCCTCTGATGCGCGTTCTTTCCATTCGAGTTGATCTTCATTTTTATCGGAAATAATCACACGAATAGGAATTCCGATCAAATCACTATCATGAAGTTTTTCTCCTCCGCGTGCATTCCGATCGTCCCAAAGCACTTCCAATCCAATGTGTTTGAGCTGATGATAAACGTGGGCTGCTCGCTTGTGTGTTTCTTCATTGATGCCTAATTCGATCAAGTGTACATCAAATGGTGCGACACTTTTGGGCCACTGAATTCCACGTTCATCATGACGGACCTCCACGATGGTTCCCAAAATACGGGACGTTCCTAGACCATAACATCCCATCACTATCGGATGCCGCTTTCCTTCGTTGTCAGTGTATGTAAGATCAAACGGGTCGGAAAACCGTGTGCCAAGGTCAAAAATATTCGCTGCTTCAATCGCTTTATCCTCGAACAGTTTGGTACCACAAGATGGACATACAGAACCTTTTCGTTCTTTTGCAACTTCGATATTCCGCGCAAAACTGCATTGTTTGCAGTACACAATCGTATCTTCTCCAGACGGCGTCAGAACGGAAAACTCGTGAGAAAGTTTTTTCGTAAATGCACCACCGGATGCCTCAATCACGTGTACGGGAAGTTCCAGACGACGAAAAATGTTTTGATACGCGAGACAGACCTTTGCATAAAACTGTTCGAAATCGTTCACCGACGCATGGAAGCTATACAAGTCTTTCATGCCAAATTCCCGACCCCGCAAGATTCCGGATTTTGGACGCAATTCATCGCGAAATTTCGTTTGGATCTGATAGAGGGCAACGGGTAAATCGTGATAGGATTGTACAAACAATTTTACAAGCGGCGTCACGATTTCCTCGTGGGTTGCACCTAACGCGTATTCTCCACCGGTCGAAGATGATACTTTAAATAACACATCCACGGAATCCCATCGTCCGGTTTTGACCCACGGAGCTTTTGGATGAAGAACCGGCATCAAGATTTCTTGAGCACCTAATGTGTTCATCTCTTCACGTACAATGCGCTCGATTTTTCGCAAGACCCGCAAACCTAATGGAAGATACGTAAACACACCTGCCATCTCTTGATGCATAAATCCGCCACGCACCAACAATGCATGATTCATCGAAGACGAGTCTTTAGAAGCTGTTTTTTGTGTTTTGCCGAATAGTTGGGACTGGCGCATACGTTAGAAGATCGAGCCAAAGAATTCGAGAATCCGATCTGAATAGGATCGGACATCCCGAACCGTAATGACTAAGACTAACAGAAGAAGGATAAAAAATCCAACCTGGTGAATCCACCCCTCTACTTGCTGGCGAAGAGCTTTCCCGCGAATTTTTTCGACCACGGCAAACAAAATGCGACCACCATCGAGCGCTGGAAAGGGTATTAAATTAAAAATGGCTAAATTCAGTGAAAGAAGTGCAGAAAATTGCAGCAAATACACAAAACCCAGGGAGGCAACTTGACCTGTGAGAACAGCGATTCCGATGGGACCAGCGACATTTTCTCCCGGCGAGATGCCAGAAAAAAGATTTACGATAATAAGTGCGAAGGCTTTCAAAATTTCCCATAGTAAAATAAATGTTGTTTGGATTCCAAGTCCGATCGCTGTGAGGATCGGATAGGAGACGGTTCCAGAAAGGACTAGGCCAACTCCGAGAATCCCCTCGCCTGTTTCATTACGAGAAATACGCGGTGTGAGGGTTTCGGTCGTATCTTTGTGTTCGACAGCCAACTCGATCTGTTGATCTGGATGCTCACGAATCCAACGTTGTAGTTGCTCCACGGATTGAATCGAAGTCCCGTTCACGGAGAGAATTTGATCGCCAGGTTGAAGATTCACAAGCGATGCGCTCGATCCGTCCTGGATCATGGTCACGCGCACACCCAAGTCCTCGATGGTTCCATTGTCGGGTGGTGTATCAAAAACCTGGGGTAATCCGATTAAAAAACCAATGGTCAGAACTACCATCGAAAACAGGATATTCATTCCGACACCAGAAAACAACATCAACGTTTTCTTCCAGAACGGTTTGTTAGCAAAACTGTCTTCAGCTCGGAGTTTTTCCGGGTCCCGCTCATCGGCAATATCGCCTTTGATCCGTACAAATCCTCCGATCGGTAATGCGTTGATCGAATAGGTCGTTCCATTGCGGACGAACTTGGCAATACGGGGCGGAAATCCAATTCCGAATTCTTCCACACCTACTCCAAATTTTTTTGCGGTTATAAAGTGACCAAACTCATGCACTAGCACAAGGAGGCTTAAGAGGACGAGAAAGAGAATGATCGTCAAAAACATAGGAGGTTACAGCGAAAGAATTTCCTGTGTCTTTTTCTCGACGATTTTTTCGATTTCTCTATGAAAACGATCAATAAACTCCTGGACGTCTTTTTGCAGCCCAAAACTTTCATCTTTCGAAAGCTTACTGTCTTTTTCTGCTCCTTTAATTTGTTTGATTATTGCTTCACGCTCCTGTTTTCCGCGAATTTTTATTTCTTCCGCAACCTGTCCTACATGTTTCGAAAGTTCTTTGCGGCGTTCTTCTGTTAGCGCCGGAAGATGAATCCGTACAACCGATCCATCATTCACCGGATTAAATCCAAGATTTGTTGAAAGGATCGCTTTCTCTACATCTTTTAGGATAGAGCGATCCCATGGCTGAATTGTAATTGTGGTTGCGTCAGGGACAGTGATGGACGCCAATTGCTGCAGAGGTGTATGGCTGCCATATGCTTCGACAACCACATGCGCGATCAAGTCCGGATTGGCGCGGCCTGTTCGAATTGTACGCAAAGATTCTGTTAAATCGCCTAAGAGTTTGTTGAGTTTTTCACTAAGATGTTCGATGTTCATAATTTATAAAAAAGGAAAATAGGGGTTTTTCTTTTCAGGGACCGAAGCAGCACCTGCAAAAATTACCTGTCCCAAGGTTCCGCGTTTTAGAGATAACGAAGTGATCATTCGTGACGAAGGATATGTCTCAAGTGTCTCCCAGGTCTTTCCAGCATTCGTTGTTCGGTGCACAGTTCGGCCATCCGCAAAGTAAATGATTTCCGGGTTTTGAGGATCAACGATGTAGACAGTAAGAGTGGATTCTTCAGAGAGTAACGTCGGAATAACGGACCATTGCGACCCCTCATCCGAACTTGTTAAGAGCGTACGATTGGATCCCAAATAGATCCTTCCACTGACGGTTACTTGAAGGTTTTTTAACAAGCCCAATCCTCGCATCGACGCGCGCATCGGCTCTGTAAGATCTTCCCACAACTCTCCTCCGTTTCCGCTTCGCAGGAACTGATTTGCCTCTGTAATACTATACAGCATGTTCGGATTCACAGGACTTCGTACGACTTCTCGCGCATAGGATTTAACCGGTAATTCTGAAAGTTGTGACCATTCCGTTCCCGCATTTCGACTAATGAGTACCGTTGGTGTTGTTAGAAAAGCAAGGATCCGGTTCGAATTCTGTGGATCCACAAGCACGTGTGTTACTTGTCGCCCCTGGGAATCCTGGTACACGACCTCCCATGATGTCCCCGCGTTGACGGTTTTTACGATTTGCGTTCCCGTGCTTAAATACATGGTATCCGGTAATGACGGATCGATAGCGAGTGCAACCGCATTCGCGTTCAGCGGAAGTTTATCCCATTGTTCGCCGTCATTTGTCGTGACGTACACGCCATCTCCCGCCAAAAGATAAAGCGTATCTTCGCGCGTGGGATGTTCGACAAACCGTTTTACTGCCAACTGGTCAATGCGCACTTCGCCCTTTGAAGTTTTTCCCACGAATACTTTTTGAGCCCAGGTTTCTCCTTGGTCATCGGAACGAAACACACCGCCGTCCCCAACAGGATTTGAGGAGCATCCAAATAAAAACAACGGCAATAATGCAATGCTAATAAGTTTGAGGGATGTGGAAATCATTGATGGGATGGAAACAGATATTCGCATGCGAGTTCTGGTTGAAGATTTAATTCTAGCCCCTGACGAACGCGTTCGATCCGATTCAAGATCGTTCGACATGTCGAAAGAGGATAATGATGAGAAAGTGTGGTGACTGTAGATTCCGGAAGCGAGGATTCATTTCGGTGCGAAAGATCGGCGTGTGCCAAGAGCACTCCACGCATTACCTGCTCAACTTGGTCCACCAGCCGAGAAACGCGTTCTTTTCGTTCTTGGAAACTTTTTTTGGAGCTCAAAATTTTTCGTAGATCTCGTCGCACATTGATCGGAGAAGATAAGAATAACTCCTCAATCGGACATTCCCATCCAGGATTGGATTCCGTCAATTTCCCAGGTCGTCCAGAGGCTCGTTGGAGTTGGTTTTTTTCCGTTGTTGGGAAACTACGTCGTAGTGTGTCTTGGGGTACACGGTACATGCGAATGTGTTGAACACGCGATCGAATGGTAAGAAGTAATTGATCCGGTCTTGCGGTGATCAAAAGAAAAATTGTTCGCAATGGAGGCTCTTCAAGAGCTTTCAATAATGCATGCCCTGCAGCGCGTGTCATGTGTTCAGGCCGATTCAGAATGACGGTACGATACGATAACGAGGTCTGATGCAAGAAATGTTCCAGTTCACGAACATGATCAATGGTAATGCTTTCTACTTCCCCGTCGAGCGTTCGATGGTCGGGGTGGAGCATTTGAGAAAATGCACGACAGTCATCGCAGCTCCCGCACGGCACGGACGCATTTGGCATCGAACAATGAATAGCTGCAACGAATGCAACGGCTAATGTGGTTTTTCCGATGTGGTCCTCTCCAGAGAGTAAAATCTTCATCTCATTGGGCTGATTCTCCCACTGCCTAAATAGAGTAGTCTGCACTGCTTCATGGCCGACTACGTGATACACAAAATTCGATACTACCATAGTACTATTTTTGACATTTTTTTGCGGCAATGTCAATTTTTTGACCCACCTTATGTATTGAAAGCAGGGG
>CAZOCX010000027.1:0-9022 GCA_964578475.1 uncultured Gammaproteobacteria bacterium
ACGTGGGTTGAAATCGCCAATATCCATAGGGGAAACGCCCAGAAAACACGCCATGATCCGGAGAAAGCGTGCGCTGGTAGATATGAATCAAGAAAAGCAGAATGCGTCGAATCATAGAAGTCGTGCCTGTGTAAAAAGTGTGTACAGCATAGCAGAGATGTCTTGAAATGTCAGGTGTTTTGCTGCAGGATACGCTGTCACAACGACATCCACAGACTGATTCAGCTTCCAAGGCATACTCCGCAGCACCTCCCGAATGCGCCGTTTAATCAAGTTTCGTTCCGTTGCTTTATTGGAGACTTTATTGGGTACAACAACAGCAAGCCGGGTCACGGGGTTTATCATTTCTGCCGATGGAGGCGTGGGCGGAAGAAACAAAAAACAGATCCCTACGCCCTCCGAACTTTTTCGACGCCCGCGACGATAAACACGGATGATGTCTGATCTCTTTGCTAATCTTTGCGAAAATTTCAGCATTTTGCACGTGAACCTCTACTGCGAAAGAACGCGGCGTCCTTTGCCTCGTCTCCGAGAAAGAACTTTACGACCATTTTTCGTGGCCATGCGCTTTCGAAATCCATGTTCGACTTTTCGCGTACGTTTTTTGGGTTGATATGTTCGTTTCGGCATAGAAAATATCGTGTTGTGATTTAGAAATCAGCAGACGAAGTTGCCTGCAACTGAAAAAAAGTCTATCATACATTTGTTCCATACACAAATTATACACAGGTAGTCCACTGTTTAAAAAAATTCCAGGGTGGCGAACATTTCCAGATGTGCTAAACTGGTGCTACACACCTTTTCCTTGAGACGCTTCGAGGCGTACGACGTATTATGACGTTGAACGAATTATGGCAAGCCGCCCTTGCCGAGCTTGAACTGAATATCAGTCAACCGAATTTCAAAGCCTGGTTTAAGGAAACTTCGATCGTCAACTGTACAGAACAGGAGATTCTTGTTGGTGTTCCGAATGGTTTCACAAAATCCTGGTTACAAAATCGCTACCATAAAAAAATTGCAGAGTCATTACGTCGCATCACAGATCGGCCATCCTTGCAAATTCAGTATCGTGTGATCACCAAAACTGACCCGGAATTGGGAAATCAAGAAATTCAAGTAGCATCGGTGGAGCCCCTTGTTTCCCCGCCACCTTCGACCCTACCCGCTGCTTCTACAAATACAGAACCAGAATCACAGCGCGTGGATTCCCCTGTGGTAAATCCAACGCCTGCACCTACACACTCCTTGCCTCCTATTTCGAGCAATGCGCCATTGCGCGAAGGCGGCCTCAATCCAAAATATACCTTTGACTCCTTCGTGACCGGCAAATCCAACGAACTTGCACGTGCGGCGTGTTTTGCCGTTGCCGAGCGACCAGGAACAGTGTATAACCCCTTGTTTTTATACGGTGGTGTGGGACTAGGTAAAACCCATCTCATGCATGCCGCGGGCCATGAGATACAACGTCGAGCTGATCGATCCTTGCGGATTTTGTATGTATCGTGCGAGAAATTCATGGGAGATTTTGTGAACGCCTTAAAAACCGGAACGATCGAGAGATTTAAACAACAATACCGCTCTGTCGATGTACTCCTGGTCGATGACATTCAATTTATTGCTGGAAAAGAAGGTACGCAGGAAGAATTTTTCTTCACATTCAATGTCCTACACCAGTCCGACAAGCAAGTGATTATCACATCTGACCGTCCTCCCAAGGCCATCCCAGCATTGGAAAAACGTTTGAGCTCCAGATTTGAAGGTGGGATGATTGCCGATGTAGGATTCCCGGACATTGAAACCCGTGTCGCGATTTTGCAGAAGAAATGCCAGGAAAAATCGTTTCCCTTAGACCCACCACTTCTCTTTATCATTGCCGAACACGTCCAAAGCAATATTCGAGAGCTTGAAGGTGCCCTGAATAAAGTAATTGCGCACCATCAACTGCAGCGCGCATCGTTAAACGCGGACAGTATTCGTGAAATTCTTTCTTCCTTAAAAACCGCATCCCCGCGCAGCGTTCTCACGTCACGACAAATTATCACTACGGTTTGTAAATTCTTTGATATTTCTTCTCAAGATCTTTTGGGGGCATCTCGAAAAAAAGAATTGGTGACGCCTCGACAAATTACCATGTATCTCATGCGCGACGAGTTAAATCATTCCTTTCCGAATATTGGAGATGAACTCGGTGGACGCGATCACACCACGATTATGCATGGATACGTAAAAATCAAAGAGCAAATCCACACAGATGAGCGATTGAGTGAACGATTAAATCTCCTTAAAGAACAATTGTACCAAGATCTTTCTGTTCATCCTGTTTAAGGTGACGGATAACCCGTGGAAAAGAGGAGGATAATAATCCTTCGATCTTGTGGATGATTCCCGTTGTTTTCCCCATACCCTGCAGCGACATTTACTCCTTTTCATTCTTTCCCCAAACCGTCCCGAAATCCTCCCCATGCGTGATCCCCACCTCAATGATTCATAATTACTCGAGGAATCCGTGAAAACGCTGTGTTATCCCCTCTATCCCCATCCCTACTATCACTACAAATAAATTATATCTATTTCTTATTTAATCTTCTATGAACGCGACGTGTACCCAAGAAAACTTCTCACGAGGAATTGCATTTGTCTCACATCTTTCTTCACGACACACTAGTCTTCCTATTTTAAATAACATTTTAGTTTCCGCAACCGAGAAGGGATTAGATCTCATTGCAACAAATTTGGAGATCGGTATTCGTGCACGCGTTCGGGCAAAAGTCGAATCCCCGGGTGACGTAACAGTCAATGGAAAACTCATTATGGAGTATGTGTATTTACTTCCTAAGGGCCATAATATTGTTCTTTCAACAGTTGATGGGGAATTAAAAGTTTCTTGTGGATCTCAACAATCGCATATTAAAGGATTATCTGCCGAGGATTTTCCTCTTCTTCCGACGATCGAGGGGAATCAGACTCAGAAGATTCGGATTCCTGTTCAAGAATTACGACGCTGTGTGCAAAAAACCATGTTTGCGATTTCTCCGAACGAAACACGGCCCGAGATTGGCGGAGCATTATTCTGGGTAGAGGGAACTGCGTTAACTGTGGTGGGGACGGATAGTTATCGATTATCGGAACTAACGACAAAGGTGTCGGAATCCAGTGGAAATTGCCGCGTGATTATTCCGGTAAAAACATGGTCTGAAGTATTGCGATTGTCGAGTATGGATTTAGAAGGTGATGCCGTGATTACGATTTCTGAAAACCAAATTGCCATGGAGTTGGGCGACGTGTATTTGATTTCTCGCTTGATTGAAGGTCAATATCCGGATTATAAACAAATCATTCCGTCCGATACGACCACGGTCGTGACGGTGAAGCGCGATGAATTGGTGCAGGCAGTCAAAGCCGCAAGCTTGTTTTCAAAAGCTGGAATGAATGATATTCGATTGACCACAAACGAGCAGGCCATCCAAGTGTCGTCTTCGAATATTCAGGTTGGCGAAAACGTGGTAGAGGTTGAAGCAACGCGCGAAGGCGCGGAAATGACGTCAACGTTTAATTACCGCTATTTGTTGGATGGGTTAGCATCGCTCACAACCGAGAGTATCCGCATGGAGTTAGTGGATAAAAACAGTCCGGCAGTGTTGCGTTCTCCAGAAGAGGCAGGATTCTTGTATTTGGTGATGCCAATTAAACAATAACGTGCTGTTCCAATGGCTCAAGCCCTCAAAGATTTGCTTCCAAGCATTCTCACGCGTCATGGAATTCGAGAGTCGGTTGGAAGTGCAAATGTAGTCGAGGAAACCAACCGCGTGATGATCGAATTATTTGGTGCGGGGTTTGAGCGACGTGCACGTGCCACGCAGTTTCGTGATGGAATGGTTATAATTCAAGTGGACAGCTCGGTCGTTGCGTCCGAACTACGATTTCAAGAAGAACACATTCTAGTCCGTTTACGAGAACGAGGGGTGATGGTTCCAGAGTTGCGTATCCAACTCGGCGGAACTAATAGTGGGCCCCTTCATTAAATTCCGGGATCAGTAACCGTAACATTTGTGCGTTCGCTGGTTTGTGAACCGCCGCTTTGATAGGTCACGACAAAATACAGTTCCACATCACCAGCAACTCCGGTTTGCCATGGAACGTCGAGTGTATTTTCACTCGGAGAAGAAATCTCTTGAATCAGTGTTTGAGTGCCGTTGCGTTGTTCAAAGACCTGGATGCTTGAAAGCGCAGTAGCATCGGATACGGAAAGCGTGATGGTGCTTTCGGTCCCAGAAACGAGAACGGCATCGCCCTTGGGTGTGAGAATGCGAAGAGTCTGGGTAACAGGAAGATCAAACAAGAAACTCACGGATGACGACGAAAAGTTCCCCACAGAATTAGTGGCTTTTACGGATAGGGTATGTTTTCCGGGTGTTAAATTTTTTGCAGAGTAGCTCGTGTTCCACGGGGATTGCGTGCGACTGTCTACCAGATTTTCATCAATAAAATATTCGACGTGCGTAATTTTTGCGCTCTCGCCGGGAGAGAGTTTGATTTCAACATCAAATGTTTCGGGTGTCAGATGCTGACTCTCTGTTGGGCTGATAATCGTGACGCTGGGTTGCAATGCAGGATCACGCAAGCCACAATCCGCATACTGTGGATTATCAACCAAATATCCTCCTTGACCGCGCGCCCATGCCTCGACAGGAGCTTCCCAGTCCGCATAACGTTTGTGGGATTCAGGATTGGTGGGAGCAGGACCATTCGGACGTTTGAGATCGATGTAATGTAATTCATTGTGTGTGACTTTGAATTGTTTGGTGGTGATGTATTGTGAAGGGTAGGTGTTACGACAACTCTCTGGAATCACCAAACCTGTCACCACATCTACGGGCAATTCCTGAAATGTATCGATCTCGCCTGCAAGCCATCGGTTTTGAGGATTGCGCGGCGCAGGAGCTTTGAACGTCTCTGCAGGTAATCCGGCTGTTGCTTTACGCATATATGCATTCCAAATCGGTGCAGCGGTGCCGCTTCCATCGGCATTGCGATGCATGGGAGTGTTGTCATTATTTCCCACCCATACACCTGCAGCTAACGAGGGCGTATACCCCATGGTCCAGTTGTCGACATTATCGGACGAGGTACCAGTTTTTGCTGCGACTTGGCGATCGGGCAATGTCAACCAGTTTCGGACCCCAAAGATATACGCGCGAGCCGCATTATCCGTGAGAACAGAATTTAACTCGCGAATGCTTTCGCGGTCTAGGACTTGGGAAGGGTCTGATGCAGACCATTCTTCCAGCACTTTTCCACTTGCATCCGTGACTTTTAGGACCGACGTGAGAGGGTGTTTTTCTCCTTCACGCGCTAAAATCGAAAATGCGTACGTGTGCTCTACTAAACGCACGCCCCCCCCTCCGATCACGATCGAGAGATTCGGAGCACGATCTGCAAACGTGGTGTATCCTAATTCTTCGATATTGTCATAGAACGCATCGAAGCCAACTAAGTACAGGAGTCGCACCGCCGGAATATTCAGAGATCCTTGAAGCGCAGAACGAAGGGTGATAGGTCCGCGTTCTTTGAAATCAAAATTATGCGGCCATTTTTTTCCGCTCCCTAAAAAGTCGGTTGCAAGGTCCCATACCCGTGTTCGAGATGTAAATCCTTTTTCAAATGCCGTGGCATACAGAACCGGTTTCAGAGAGGATCCGGGCGACCGTGGAACCGGAGGATTGGCAGCATTGGTTTGTCCTCCGTGTTCGGTGTCGTAATAATCAAACGATCCCACCATGGAGAGAAGTTGTTTGGTCTTGGTATCGATCGACACCATCGCTGCATTGGATCCGCCGCGCTCTAAGATTTTTTCTTTTCCCTCGATAATAGATTCTTCTGCCCATTGCTGATGATTGACATCAAGCGTTGTGATCACGGTCAGTCCGCCACTCTCGACAACTTCCGCGCCATACTTTTCATCTAAATACGGACGAAGATACGAAAGAATAAAATGGGGAGCGATAATGTTTTCACGTTTTCGATTCAATACAATTTCCTGGGCTTTGGCTTCCTCGGCTTGCTCGCTTGTAATCTGTCCATCACGCGCCATTTCATCCAAGACATAGTTTTTGCGTGCCATCCATTCATCGGGATTGTTCCAATAATACGTGGGAAGTTGCGGCAGGGCTGCTAATGCGGCGGCCTCTGCGAGCGTGACATCTTTCACGCTTTTGGAAAAATACGTTTGCGCTGCAGATTCCACACCGTAAGCATTGGATCCATATGGAATTTCATTCAAATACAATTCCAAAATTTGGTCTTTACTAAATGCGCGTTCAATTTGAATCGCGAGAATCAATTCCTTAATCTTGCGTATGTAGGTTTTTTCCGGCGTTAAAATCGAATTCTTTATAAACTGCTGTGTAATGGTCGATGCACCAGCAGATTTACCTTGCAACACATTGGTGAACAGTGTGACAACAATGCGCTGCACACTGAATCCGTGATGCTCGTAGAATTTTTTGTCCTCGGTCGTCAATGTGGCTTGCTGCACGTATTTCGGAATATCTGAAAGGCTGACCACAGTGCGTTTTTCTTCTCCGTGAATTTCATACAGCAGATGCGTTCCGGTGCGATCGTAAATCTTTGTGCTCTGCGCAAGATCGCGCTCTAAAATCTTTTCCGGATCCGGTAATCCCGAGGCAAGCGCAAAATACGCCAATAATCCTCCAATCACAAGGACTAGCCCGCCCACGAATCCTAGCTTGACGGAAAAAAGAAAGAGCCGTTTGAGCTTGAGGCGAAATGGAAGGCGTTTCCAATGAGAAAATCGACGTCGAAAATCCCGCAGCGTATAACGCCGTCCACGCGGTAGAGGCGCTCCGACGCTCGAACGCGCGGGAACGGATGCGTGAAGTCTGTGTTCAGAGGATTTTGGCATAGAAGGATCGTTGTGTGAGTTTTTCCGAAAGTTGAGATTCTTTCATGAGTAGTTTATCATGGATACGTATGAAGAAACGAGTGATTACAGACGCCCGGGCGATCGATCATGTGCTCTCCCGCGGACCCGTTGAAATTGTCGTGGAAAAGGATTTACGGAAGAAACTCCAATCCGGAAAACATTTACGGATTAAACATGGAGTAGATCCCACGTCCAAGGATTTGCATCTCGGATATTTTGTCGTGTACGAGAAATTGCGGCAATTGCAGGAACTGGGGCACCAGATTGTCTTTATGATCGGAGGATTTACCGGACGATTCGGCGATCCGACGGACAAGGAGAAAGCGCGGACGTTGCGGACCAAGCGCGATGTGGAACGGGAAGCCAAGAATTACTTGAAGCAATTATCCAAAGTATTGGATATTGATGCGATCGAAGTGCGGAATAACAGTGAATGGTATGACACGTGGAGTTGGGAACAGGGGTTGCGATTTATGAGCCGATTTACCACGGCGCAGATGCTCGAGCGCGATATGTTTGTGAAACGTATGAAAGCCGGAAAAGAAATTTTCTATCATGAGCCTGTGTATCCGGCATTGCAAGGATGGGATTCGGTGGAGTTACACGCAGATGCAACCGTGATTGGACTCGATCAGAAGTTTAATGAATTAGTTGCACGGGATTTTCAGATGCAAGAAGGACAAGCACCGCAAGATTTGGTGATGATGCCGTTGTTAGTGGGAACTGATGGTCATCATAAGATGAGTCAGTCGTTGGGAAACCATATTGGATTCAATGATTCCGGAAGCGAAATGTTTGGCAAAGTCATGAGTCTTCCAGATAGCGTGATGGAGCAATACTTTACGCTCGCAACACGCATCTCTGACGCCGAGTTGTCGGAAATTTTGAGTGCATTGCACGATCCAAAGGTGAATCCGCGAGATTTGAAAGTACGGTTAGCGTCGGAAATCGTGACGATTTTTCACGGAGCAACACAGGCTCTGAAGGCTTCGCAAGAATTCGACCGTGTGTTCCGAAACAAGGATTTACCAGACCATGTTCCAGAATTTCGATCACATCGTGGCTCCGGGATCGTCGATATTCTTGTCGATTCGGGGTTACTTTCCTCACGTTCCGAAGCACGACGCATGATCACGCAAGGTGCTGTGCGACTCAATGATCAAAAAGCCACGGACGAACGCATGAAAGTGAAGTCCGGTGATATTCTTCGCTGCGGCAAGCGCAAGTTTTTAAAAATGCGCTAATTTGACATTTTTTTCTGCGGCTGCTACGTTAAATTCGCTATGAGCAGCGAGAACGTGCATTATCAAATTTCTGAACACCGCGTAATGGGGGTCTTGTTTATGTTTGTCATGATTATTCTTGGCACGGGCTCTTTGCTATGAACTAGTTCTCGATCAACAACGTTGTAGCAATGAGCCCGGTCCAAAGCCGGGTCTTTTGTTTGTTCTTTTACAAATCCAAGTGACCTTTTCCGAATTCTTTTGAAGGAGAATTGGGATAAGGTCACTTGGCCACAATTTTTTGGAGGTACTGCGATGGAAATCACTGCGTTAGAACTCAACGGGTGGCACGTAGCAACTATTGCCACTCCCTTCGTCCTTCCGGCTTCCCTGGTCGAGCAGGCGCTTGCACTCGTTCGGAGTGCGAATGCGGCGTTCGTCCGCGAAGACACCGCCGCGTGGAGGCTTCTCAATGACCCGACGCCGATCGGGCGGTTGGATTTCACGATTACGAGCCCTGACGATTCCACTCTCACTGCGCATCCCAACGGGGCTATGACGTTCGAAGGTGGCGTGGTGAGACCGTATGAATGGGAGGAGCGTCCGGGTGGGATTGGGGTCACAACGACCCTTAACCATCAGTTTGCCGGACTATTTTCCGAGGCTCGGAAAGATTGGCCGGACATACATGTGGTGCTCGAGGACGGTCGTCGCGGCAACGATGATCACCTGTGGGCAGAGGTGGCGGATCTGGAGTGCTGCCCTGACCACGGTTTGTTGCTCGTTCGTGCAGAACCGGGGCGGAAGGAATTTCACGGATTTGCTGATCGGAGCATTTCCACTCTCCGCACGAAGG
>CAZOCX010000028.1:0-8918 GCA_964578475.1 uncultured Gammaproteobacteria bacterium
TTCGCTCGAGCCACCTCAGGGGTTCGAACCCTGGACCTACGGTTTACAAAACCGTCGCTCTGACCAACTGAGCTAAGGTGGCGCGGGTGCATCGACACTGCAGTTTCCATGAGTCCGAAACATTCGTTTCGCACTCATTCCAACTTCCGTGTCGTGCCCCCTCTCCCCACCGATCCTTCGGATCGTCGGGGACCCCCCTGATTTACATTTTTTTCGTCTTCATCTGAAAAATCTGGTTCTCGTATTCTTCGATCTTCTGATTTTCCGGATTTGCGGTACGCAGGCGACCCAGCATCTTCTCTGCAAAATACACGTCGTGCGCGTTCAGTGCAAGCTCGACCGCAAGATCCAAGTACTTCGGATTATTGGGCTGCAATTCCACGGCCTGCTCGATCGCTTTCAATGCACGATTCATCTTGTCTAACTCGGCATAAATTTCTGCGAGCGTGCATTGAACATCCGCATCATCGGGCGCAAGTTTTGCCGCATGCACGAGCGATGCGCGCGCATGGCGATAATTCTTTTGGAATAAATATACACGGCCCAAGCCACGATACGCCTCCACTGTTTTTGGAGACAGACGAATCACCTCAATATATTTCTTTTCCGCTTCCGTATATTTTTCTTCGCTATACAACTGATCCGCTTGAGACAACAACTCCATCACAACGTTTTTCTGCGATGCAAGGCCTTGTTCGGACTGCTCATGATACTGAATACGATCTCGATAGCGTTGCTCGATCTTCACAAGCCACCCATAACCTCCCACTGTCACTTGCCGAACAATGTTTACGAGGGGACCTAAAATACCAAACACGCGTAGGGAAGATTCATGAAAGCGCCGACGGAGTCTCTGTTCTACGAGATCCAACTTTACCTGACGGTCCACTGCCGATGGCACACGCGTGAGATCGATCGATGCAAGTAATGAAAACTTTCGTACGGCAATCACGACCCACATCAGTGCGCCGAGACCTGCTGCACTCCACGCAATGATTTCAATAATCGTCATACGCGAGAGATTTGATGCGTATTAATTTCCGCAATCACAATCTCCACAATTCCCTTCACAATCACCTTCAAACGCATTTCGCATATTATTGTCCCAATACCCAACGAGCAAATCGTCGGACTTTAATATTCTCACCGATCTTTGTGATTGCTTCATGCAAAACATCCTGTACGCTCTTTTTGTCATCTTTGATAAACGGTTGCTGCAGCAAACACACTTCTTCGTAAAATTTCTTCAACTTGCCCTCTGCAATGGTTTCAAGCATGTCCTCGGGTTTACCTTCACGGCGTAACTGTTCCATCACGACTTCACGTTCATGCGTTGTAACATCGGCCGGCACGTCTTCCGAACTCACGTACTGTGGATTCGCTGCTGCCACATGCATTGCAAGATCATGTGCCAGAATTTTAAACTCCGCATTGCGCGCTACAAAATCCGTTTCACATCCTAATTCTACCACAGCAGCTAATTTTCCTGTGGTATGGACATAACATTCGATCAACCCCTCGCCTGTTGCGCGATCGGATTTCTTTGCTGCAATCTTTTGGCCGCGCTTGCGCATTTCTTCAATCGCCCTTTGAAGATTTCCATTCGTTTCCTTCAAAATTTCTTTTGCTTCCATAATGCCAGCACCGGTTGCGGATCGAAATTCTTTGATTAATTCTAATGTAATGTCTGCCATCGCAGTTTATGCCAATGATTAAACGGATGTGGAAGACTTCGGCTTCGCTGCTTCTTCAGGTTTTGGTGCGGCGGCTTGAGCCTTGCCTTCTGCAATCGCGCCGACGAATCGTTTCATGATGTATTCGATTGCTTTGATCGCATCATCGTTTGCAGGAATCGGATACTCCACGTCTGTCGGATCCGTATTGGTATCACACACAGCAATGATTGGGATCTTCATCCGCCGCGCTTCCCGCAATGCAGTTTTCTCTTCGCGTGCAGATAGAATCACTAACAAGTCTGGAGTTTTTAATGCGCGCTCCACGCCCGAAAACAATGCACTCAATTTTTCGATTTCCCGACTAAAATTGAGCTGCTCTTTCTTGGTATATTTCGAAAGTTCGCCGGTGTCACGTTGAAGTTTCAAATCACGGAGTCGTCGAATCGAACGCGACACGACGTCAAAGTTCGTTAAAAAACCACCCACCCATCGTTCCACGAAATAAAAGACACCTGCTTCACTTGCGTATTTTTTCACAATCTCCTTTGCTTGACGTTTTGTTCCGACAAACAAAATGTTTTTCCCATCCTTCGTTGCCTTGGAGATAACCTCGAGCGCACGTTCGAGTGCTGTTTTGGTTTTTTCCAGATCAATAATCTGGACGCCGTTACGTACCGTGAAAATGTACGGCTTCATGTTGGGGTGCCAACGTGAAGGCTGATGGCCAAAATGCACTCCGGCTTCGAGCATTTCGGAAATATCGATGTTTTGCATATCCCTTTGTCCTCTACGTTCGCGCCAACTGTTACCTCCAAACAGGGATCATAAACGAACGTATGTGAATTTTGAATTAATGATTCAAGTTTGCTGCTCTAAAACAGCAAAATATACTATACCCTATTCCGCTGAATCTTTCAAGGTTGCCCACATTAAATATAAGATAAATCGGCGACCCACTGGAGGGTGGGTTATTCCGGAAGCCCACGTACCTGCTGTTTGAGATGTCATTGCGAGGAGCGAACGGAGTGAACGACGAAGCAATCTAAAAAGGGGTTGAACCCCACGGGGGTTCAGCCCCCTGAAACACCCGACCAAGGCGGGTTGCCTCTTTACATAAATGAACTTGCCTTGACGTGTCAAGAATGCTGTAGTACACTACGTTCGCTTATGAAAAAAGATCTTCACCCCGAATACCATCGTGCGACTGTCACATGTGCATGTGGCAATACGTTTGAAACCGGCTCCACGGTCAAAGAAATTCACGTGGAAATCTGTTCGAATTGCCATCCGTTTTTCACCGGAAAACAAAACCTCGTGGATACGGCTGGTCGTGTCGACCGTTTCCAGGAATTACAGAAAAAATCGCAAGCTGTAAAAACATCGCGCAGATCGTCTACAAAAACCAAAAAGCCGCGCGCAAAAAAAGCAAAAACAGAGAAAAAACCAAAGCAGTAACTATTAGGAATTCCCACACAAGCCCCTCCATGCCCAGGGGCTCGATTTGCGTGGTACAATTTCATTATGACCCTTCATCAACAAAAACTTCAGAAACTCGAATCTGAACTCGCGAATCCGCAAGCTGTTGGTTCGCGAAAAAAATTTGAAGAACTGTCGCGCGAATACACACGTGTCAAACACATTGTGGATCTTGAGACCGAACTGGATCAGATTGCTTCCAGAATTCAAGATGCCCAAGAAGCCAAGCGTTCCAATGATCCGGAATTACGCGAACTTGCAGAAAGTGAGCTGCAAGAACTCGAACATCGGCGCGACGAACGCAATCACGATCTCCGTGTAGCACTTCTCCCGCCAGATCCCAACGATGTAAAAAATACGATCCTCGAAATCCGTGCTGGTGCTGGTGGCGATGAAGCAGGCTTGTTTGCAGCGGAACTGTTTCGCATGTATGCACGATTTGCCGAACGCCATCGATTTAGCATGGAAATTCTTTCGCAGAACCAAAGTGGAATTGGCGGATTTAAGGAAATGATTGCCTTAATCAAAGGAACGAATGTGTACTCGTTGTTAAAATACGAAAGCGGTGTGCATCGTGTGCAGCGCATTCCGGAAACGGAAAAATCCGGCCGCGTGCATACCTCCACCGTCACAGTTGCAGTTCTCCCCGAAGCCGAGGAAGTAGACATCGACATTCAACCCGAAGACCTGCGGATCGACGTATATCGTTCATCCGGTCACGGCGGTCAGAGCGTTAATACAACCGACTCGGCAGTGCGCATTACGCATCTTCCCACTGGCATGATCGTGACATGCCAAGACGAAAAATCCCAACATAAAAATCGCGACAAGGCGATGAAAGTGTTGCGTGCCCGCTTGCTCGCGAACAAAGAAGCCGAAGAGCACGCGAAACGATCCTCGGATCGCCGAAGTCAGGTGGGATCTGGGGATCGATCCGAAAAAATTCGCACCTATAATTTCCCTCAAGACCGCATTACCGATCACCGCATCAAACAGAGTTGGAATGCGATTTCAGGAATTCTCGATGGAAATCTCGATCCGATTGTATCGAAACTTCAAGAAGTGGATGAACAGCTACGACTCCAGAAAGCTTCAGTATGACCGCTAAAGAACTGCGTCTGAGCGGATCGCATGCGTTAGCAAGGTTCTCCCCCACACCGGAATTGGATAGTGAACTTCTGCTTGCCCATGCACTTCACTGTACACGTGAGGATCTTTTGGTACATCCAGATCAAAAAATTCTTGGCCCATCGAAATTTTTGCAGTTCATCGAACAGCGGCGATGTGGGATGCCAATCGCATACATTATTGGCAATAAAGAATTCTATGGTCGGAAATTCTTGGTCAGTCCGGATGTATTGATCCCGCGACCGGACACCGAAACATTGATCGATGTTGCACTCGACTGGATCGATACGCATCAGATCACCAGCGTCGCAGATATTGGAACAGGGTCGGGTTGCATTGCTGTGACACTTGCATGCGAACGGCCGAATCTTCACATTTTTGCAACCGACATTTCCAACAACGCCTTAATGCTTGCACATCAAAATGCGCAGCTCTATCATGTCGAAAATCGCATCAGATTCCGGCAAGGAGATGGAATGAATGCTCTTTCAAGCATTCCCGATCTTGTGGTTTCCAATCCTCCGTACCTTTCACGGGGATGGAAACCGAATCCCTCGATTCAATTTGAACCCGATGTTGCATTGTATGCGAAAAAGCATGGGATGCAGCTTGCGACCGAACTCATCGAGCAATGTCCGTGCCCATTAATTCTAGAATTCGACCCACGCAATGTAAAACGCATAAACGCAGTTGCAGCAACCAACAACAAAACCGCAACCATTTACAATGACCTCGCGCGCCGCCCACGTGTTAGCGTAATCACAGCGTTATAATTCTATGTTTGGTTCTGGTGTAATGGTCACAGCCCGATCTCCTGGAACCGTGTGAACCCATGTGATTCCACGCTGAAATGAAATTTCTTTGCCCTTATCGTCAAACCAGCGAATACGCTCCAACCGCGAGGGTTTTTTCCATTGACCATAAATAGCTTTACCGTCTCGAATCACCCATCCCTCCCCTTCACCGGTGATATTTAAATCCACACGACCCTTTCCACTCGGTAAATAGGTCTCTTGCGGAATGCGCTGAATCGCAATATTTTTTACACGAATTTGTTCCCCCGTATTTCGATCGGTATGCGGTTCGTCCCCATGAAACCGCAAGTACTCATTCTTCTCTCGATCATACACATACCGCGCATCATAAGACGTTCCTGATGCCCAATCAATCACCACTTCTTGCGTGGACGGCCGCTTGTCTAGTTTTGGTTCTTCGTTTCGAAACTCCCACGATGCATAGTTCGGCTCATACTCAAATCCCAGATCACGAAGCATCAATTGCATCAAAGTGTTGGTCGTGAATAAATTATGCGGCGATCCGCCCTCTCCGCGATAAAAATACCGCGAGGCTTTCCCGATTGCTGAAATATCACGCACGCCCAGGCCGTCGATTGCTTGCATGGCTTCCGGACTTCCGCCCGCATGCGCATACGGCGCATTATCGTACTCTCCTTGAAATTCGAGATAATAATGACGAGAACTACGAATGGGTCCAATAACTTCCGGAAGATCTTCTGGAAGGAAGACAGCTAAAAATCGCTCGATGCTCCCCTCTGCTGGTAGTTCATGAACAATGCGTGCACGGGATAAGCCCGCTTGCGGTCGAACACTTGGGTGCGCAAGATTTTCGATCATCACCGTAATCGGCACGCTGTTAATCGGTTGGTCCTCCGACACAATCACACCATCGAGTTTGCGTGCATGTAATGGAGGTTCTTTTCCTGCCTCAACATTCTGTACAACGATCGGCGTTTGCGAATCCGTGGCTGATGGTCCCTCCCAGTATTTTGTCACAATCCCACCGGTAACGCCGAGCACTACAACGCCTGCTAGTACACCAATCGAAGCTTGGCGATGCAATAGCACAAACGCGCGAACGCGTTGGACGGTTCGCGTGTACAAATTCGACTTCGCAACAGCCGTTGTAGAGGATGTTTTGTTCGAATCCGAATGTTCCGAATGTTTTATTGATTTTTCTGTTCGTTTTTTAGACATGAAAAGAATTCCATTTACGCAAAATCCAGTATACCTAAAATATCCCTCTTACTCAACTAGAGCTCATCTCAAAAATAGCTCTATTCATAAACCACTCTTCCGTCCACCGGAAGCAATTCCACCCATGTTTGCCCAGGGTTCAGCACAATTTCTTCGGATTCCTCGGAAAAAAATCGTGTACGACTGTCGTCGGTTGGTTTTTTCCAAGTTGCGTTGACCATCACTCCATTTTGAAACACCAGCGCTCCACCTTCCCCGACCAAATCTATCTCCAAACGATTCCCATCGGCGACCGATGTCGCAACAAATTGCACAATAATGTTTTTTGCAAGAACTTCTTCGTCGCTTCCACGATCTTTGATGAGTGCACCTCCATTGAATCGACGAAATGCATTTAGTGCGCGATCATATTTCCACTCGACTTTATAACTTGTGGTCGAAAAATCAATGCTCAACACATGATCGGCAACATCTGCTTTCCCTTCTTCTTCTGCAAATTTCCACGCGTCGATTGCAACCGATGATGGCGCACCGTGATCGCGGATCGCATACTGGATTAAGGTGTGATTGGTCGTTAAGTTATGCGGCGCAGAACGTTTTGGATCGCGTCGGAAATACGGATGCCCTAAATTCAGTTCATCAATATTGACAAGATCCTCTGCACTGCGTAAATCCTCTTGCGCGCGAGGACTTCCACCGACATGAAAAAACAATCCATTATACTCACGGGCAATTTGCACAAAATACGGTCGAGCGCTGCGGATTGGTCCGATCTCGGAAACTTGGACCCCTGCTGGGAATACGGGCATGAGTCGCGTTACCCCTCCTTCTGCTAGCGCTTCATAAATCACACTTGCTTTAACGAGTCCCGCTTGCGGCCGCACACTGTCTACCGCAAGATTATCCAACATTACCACAACAGGCATCGGAGATTGTTCTCCTTCGGGAACCACTAATCCATCCAAACTGCGTCGTCCTTCTACGAATCGATTCGGATTCTCATCACCGTTGCGAATCGTGAGATTTTCATTTCCCTCTCGGTCCCATGCCAGAAATCCTAATACCCCAGCCACAGCCAATATCACCGCGACCACAGCCAGCACATGCGCGCGACGACTGCGTTTAAACATCCATAACAGATCACGTATCCGGTCCGATACACTCATGGACCTCCTTTAGTCAACATTACGAAGACTTGGCTTCGGGTTTTCCCGCAGCTTCCGGAGCGGCGACAACTTCTTCTTCTGTTTCTTTCTTGGGTTTTGCTGCTTCTACGGCTTCCACATTTTCTACGACTGCTGTCTCTAACGCTGCTAATTCTTCTTCACTGCGTGGGGCTTCTGCTGCAACAATCGATGCGTCCATGGAATCCAACACTTTCAACCCTTCGGGCAAGGATAAATCCGACACCTGAAGTCGATCATCGATGTTTTGGAGTTTTGATAAATCTACAATGATCTTGGATGGTAGGGCCGCGGGTAAACATTCTACTTCCAGCGCGTCTTTCACCGTCACAATCACGGCTCCGTGCGTTTTTACGGCTGGCGAAACACCAACGAACTCAAATGGAACAGACGCGCGGATTTTTTCGTCCATGCGCACGCGATAAAAATCGACATGAATCGGACGCAATGTCTGTCCATCCCGTTGAAGATCATGAATCAGCACTTTTTCGGTTTGCTTTCCATCGATCGACAAATCCACCAACGAACTTTCTCCGACCTTCCGATACACCTGATCAAATGCTTTGGCATCTACGGCGACGTGGACATTTTCAAATCCATGACCATACACTTCACCAGGAATTTTTCCGGATTTTCGAAGTTGAAGTAAATCTTTTTTTACGACATTCTCGCGTACATGAACATCGAGACGCAACGTGTCCGACATAAAAGTTGTTGAAATTATTTGAACAAATTACCGAGCGCGTCCTCCGACGATACCGCGCGATACAGATCGAGCACATCATCGACCGAGACCGGACGCCCCTGCTTGAATTGCAGGACATCATCGCTCGAAAGGTCGGTGATCAGTCCGATCGAACTCACGCCCACGCCACCCATCACAATCAATGCGACAATCGAACTTTCGCACCGTCGGCATTGAATATGCAATAGGTGCGCATCGTCGCGTTCCTCTAAGATCCGCGCAGAGTTCGGATTGTACGCTGTATTACACAGCGGACAATTCGAGATCAAACGCAAGCTTTCTTGTGGAAGATTGTGGCGAGGTGCTGGCATTATTCGCATGGGTTATCTGGCTTTAAATTATAATAAACTCACCTGCCTGTCAACTTGCCTTATTCCTCTTCTTCCCTCGGTCCGCAGATCCTGCCCCGGGTCGACCATTTTGTGTTCGTCCTCCCGACGTAACGTCGGGATCCTCACCCAAAATAGTCTCCCCGTGTCACCCGCGGACTGGAGGTGTAGGGATTCGACCTCTGCTGGGATTCGACCTCTCCCCCACTGGCGACTCGAAAACCTTTGCGAACGCTTTGGCCCCGAAGTCCGCCTTTAGGCGGAGCGTAGGGGCCAAAAGAGTGCGTTTTCGTGTCGGAACTTCGGGAAGAGAGAAAGGATTGATTCGGTGTTACACTCGTGCTTTATGCCGCTCTTGTTTGCTTAAAATGCTTTTGCGTAGGCGA
>CAZOCX010000029.1:0-3380 GCA_964578475.1 uncultured Gammaproteobacteria bacterium
CATCAAACTCTGGCAATACAATTTCATCAACCTCGTGCAGTTTCACATCGACGGAAGCACGTACGCCAGCTAATGTTTTCTCGTGATAATCCTTTGGAAACGTCATCTCAAATGTTTTTTCCTCTCCAGATTTCATGCCGACAATCTGCTCTTCAAAACCCGGAATAAACCGTTTCTCACCCAACACTAAGGGCATCTTGGAAGCAACCCCGCCTTCAATCGGGACACGTTCACGACGAATCGTAAAATCCAACACGACCTTGTCACCAAGTTTTGCTTCACGGTTCACGAGCTGTTCTTTTCCGCGCATACGACGCAGTTCTTCGAGCGTTTTTGACACATCCTCGTCCGTGACATTCGGCGTTTCTTTTTTCACAGAAATCGTTGCAAGATCAGGAATGGTGATCGGCGGAAGTACCGCAACCGTTGCCGTAAACACAAAAGGATTATTCGGAGCTGCTTTTACAATTTGAATTTCGGGTCGACCAGCAGTCTCAAGCTGTTCTTGTTGGGAAGCTGTCCCAAAATATTGCATCACAATATCGGATGTGGCTTCTTCGAGAATTGCGCCTTCGGAATATTTTGTTTTGAGAACAGAATACGGCACCTGTCCTTTACGAAAACCTGGAATTTCAATGCGTTCGGAAATGCGTTTTGCTGCACGCTCTAAATACGACGTGAGGTCAGTATACGGAACTTCTATTTGCAGCTTTATTTTCCCGTTCGACTCGACAGTTCGTTGGATATTCATAACAAAAAACATTGCACATGTAGCAACGTGTTGCAAAGCCTATCACGCGCTCCCACGGGTGTCAACGATGCGTCGTTCCTTTAATTCACTCTCCATTCCGAGGTCCTCGAGGAGAGTCCCAAGGCTCACTAATTCGATCACAGGAACGAGCTCCATCTCATTCATGACGGCTTGTTGAATGTCTCGCTTGATGTCCTCAAATGCAATGCCGGATTTTGGCGCAACATGAATCACTAATTCATCTAACCCAAAAAGGTCCTCGCTTTTCTTCCGTAAAATCACTTGCCATTCTTCGATTTGCTTCATGCCGGAGAGCATGGGAAAGAATGCATTGAGGTTCACCAATGTTCCTTTGAGATTGGTGAGACGAAATTCTTTATGTTCGGATTTTCGCTGGATATCAAAATGCAAACGCGGCAAGTTGCGGCCGCAATACGGGCACGGCCCCCAATTGATGCCGCGTGCCATGTCGCCAGTGCGATAGCGTAAAAACATGGACCCCCGCCAGTCTAGGGACGAATATACGATTTCACCCGGCGTGTCCTCGGGAACAGGATTTCCTCGTTCATCGACTAATTCAATATGCTCCACATCCGGAGACAGATGATACCCTGAACGCTCGTCGCACTGGATCCATGCGGTTTTGGCTTCGGTGAATGCATACGTTGCTAAAATTTTCACATCACTCGCTCCCATGGAAACCAATAATTCTCGAATCTTTTCTCGTAATCCCGGACTTACGCGCTCGCCACCTAATATGATCATTTTAACGCTAGAAAAATCCCGGCCCTGTAATGCTGCCACACGCAATAAATGGTACGCGTACCCAGGAATGAAAATAAGAATCTGCGGTTTAAAGCGCTCAATGAGTTGAATGATTTTTTCCGTCCCCATGGTTTTGCCGCCGCCGGTATGCACAGAAGTAATTCCCATTTCCGATAACGCATGATACGCAAGCCAAAATGCTAAATGCGGAGCATATGGAAACACATTGACCGCTCGGTCATCGTGCGATGCTCCACTGATCGAAAATAATCGTGCTCCTGTCTCTCGGAGCATTTGAATGTCTCGCGCTGAATATACAACCGGTGTCGACACGGCGGACCGCCCTGTTGTGAAATGCGTATGAACGGGTTTATAGATCCATTCTAAAAGTCGTTTGGGATCATTGCCGATCGCGCGTTGCCATAACAATTTTGCTATCAACGACTTCGGGGCGTGTTTACGGATCAGTTGTTCATTCGGCTGTAGAATAAACTGACGCGGACGTGTAGGATCTTCAGGGCGCGGCGCAATATCTTCTTTGGAAATCAATGGCAATTTGTGCAAGTCAGACAAATGCAAAAAGTCCGAAGATCGCAGTCCGTACGATGAAAGGATCTGCGAAAAAAAGGGATGGTACGGTAATTCGTGCTGCGCAAGGAACTGAAGCCGCTCTTCCTGCATTTTCAAAAGCTCCTCATGACTCGTCTCTGATACCACCCGTAGAGGCTTCAGTATCATACGTGCTTTGATGCTAATACGGATACCGATGTCCCGTCAACTGGGCAATCCCGTTCATGAGTTTACGCGTTGCGCTTGTCAACAATTCGTAAGTAAGTGGTTGATCGTAATATTCGGAAAGAAGAATCGGTTCTCCAATCACATAGCGAAACCGTTCGTTCGGATGTTCTCGAAACCACTGACGGCATGCATTAATTCCGTGTCGCATTGGACCCCCTAAAATGCCTAATGGCACAACTGGCACGTGTGCACCAATAGCCATCCGTGCTGCACCGGTCTTTCCTTTCAATAACATCTGCGGATCAAAATTTGTTTTGGCCTCTGGAAACATAATGACCACATCGCCTTTTTCTAAATAGCGAATTCCTTCTTGCACTGCACGATCACGACGTTGATGCTCTACAACAATGAGCTCAACCCAAATTTTTGCGATCGCACGGGTGATCCATCCCCCATGCCGCGGCTCCTGCCCCAAAAAATGCAATTTTGTCGGGATAAAATTCATCATCTCCGCTCCCAATAAATACCCATCTAACGAACTCGTGTGGTTCGCGATTAAAATAAACGGAGGTTTTGGAAGATGTTCCAATCCTTCAGGCCGTCGGACGTACCAACGTTCGGGGATCTTGTGAAACTGAAATAAATGACGTGTAAAAAAGTAAGCCATGGGTTGTTACAGCATCGATATTTTTCCAGATAGCTCTCCAATTTTCTGCATAAGTTCTCGTGTCTGTATACGCAACTCATCTGGCGTTTCTGCTGCTGGAGCTTTCGGTGTGTACGGCTTCCCGATCTTAAAGCAAAACAACTGTGGTCGCAAGAGGATTGCAGAATATGCCTCCCGTATACTACGTGTTTGAGGACCGAAAATTCCCACTGGAATAATGGGTGCCCTCGTCATCCAACTCAATCGAATGGCACCGGTTTTACCTTGCGGGAGTTGGGGCGTTAAATTGATTTGTCCTTCCGGATAAATCCCAATCGCACCACCGTGTTGTAAATGTTGCGATGCAAATTCCAAGCTCTGCTGTTTATCGTGATCCAGAACCTTTAACAATCCGATCCAGCGCGCCATCCGGAGGCGTTCAAAAAATCGATACACATATTCTGCTGTCAAAAAATGCAC
>CAZOCX010000029.1:3390-5140 GCA_964578475.1 uncultured Gammaproteobacteria bacterium
TGCGACGTGTACGCAAAGAAACCAACATGGAGAGCAACGCCGGATCTGCATAGCTAATATGGTTCGCAGCCAAAATCACTGGCCCGGATGTTGGCAAGTGCTCCAATCCTTCGGAAGGTCGGAATCGACGAAGGAGCAACGGAATGATTGTCCGCCGCAATACCGGATACGCAGAAGAGCTCATCTTCTACATCCTATGGCACGAATGCCCGACTTGCAACTCGCCAATGGGTTAGAATGCATCGCATTGGAGCTGCATGACGATTTATGATAAAATGATGTATCAGTCAATGGTGATCTTCGTATGGCGGCCAAAAAACTTACTCGGACGCGCGCAACCACGCGCGTAAAACTCAATTCTACATTGCGCGTGTATGTTTTTACGAATGCGGCATTTAGTATTGCGGCTGCGGGTCTTGCACTCGGCCTAGTATTTTTTGGACAATCCTGGAACAATACCTATCTTTCTCGCGTCAGTGACGTGACGATCACCGACGGCGTGTATGCCGCACCAGATGGAGATGTTCCGTTTCGGATGTGTGCGCCAGAAAACATAAAACGTGACTTTCAATATCCCACTGTTCTCTTTGCGCCGGGACAAACCATTCAACTCGATTATTGGACGCCCCATTGCATTTACCTTGCCAATAAAGGATACATCGTGTTCATGAAAAGTCGCATCGGAGAAAATTACGGACAGTGGCAGGAAGAAGTGGATGCAGCGGTTGAGTATTTAACGGTATTACCAGAAGTGGATGAAACACGCATTGCAGCAATGGCCAATAGTTTTGGTGCGCAAGAAATTCAATCATCTGGCGTTTCCAATTCATCCCAATTCAAAGCATTCATTGATGACTCTGGATACAACAACCCACAAGTCATGCGTGAGGATCGGTCATTATCCCGATTCGATATTCCCACGATTACACTTTCCGGAGGCGGAGAGCGACCAGAGGGACAACGTGACTGCGATTATGACGGTTTTACTTGGACATCGGCATTCGCCGATAAATTTCGACAAGAAAATCCCGACTATTTCGAGAGCCAAAACATCTTTACCATGGAAGAATATGGATGCGTGCGCCATGGATATTTGTGGGACTACCGCTCCGAAGCATCCGGTGAGGCGCGGCGTATTATCGTAAATTTCTTGGACGAAACATTGGGACGAGAGCCCACGCCGATCGCGTCACAGTAGCTACGATAGTCGTTCCCACAGAAAATCAAACATGAATCGCACGTATTCCCAAGGGACCATCCCTCCGAGAAGGAGTAAATCCTGCAGTCGGGCTGTTTTTTGTTGACAAATACGACCAACAATGTAGTCTGTCTAACGTAGACAGGTGATCTGATTTGTGCGTTGCGCGGCGCGGCAGCTCAAGGAGAGTTGCGGCCGCATGCTGTTGAACCTCATTCAACACCGCACAATGGCCCATTTGCGACAGAGGAGACGACCATGAGTTGGGCATCGTTCGTTGATATCGTCCCGGAAATCCTGGCCGCGATTGCAGTCTTGGCTTCTCTATGGCTGATCCATCACGCATATAGCGCGTTTCAGCGGTCGCAGAGGATCGCGAAGCAGATGGAGTGGGTAAAGTACGCATTCGGATCAGTCCGCCTACTCGAGAAGCCGAGGCGCGACAAGTTGATTCAGCTCGGACTGAACATGGCACCTGCCAATGTTGGTGATCTGCGGATCCTTGCGGCGGTCGAATATTACATGTTTGGGAGAGACGTTATAGCGGGTGAT
>CAZOCX010000029.1:5150-8809 GCA_964578475.1 uncultured Gammaproteobacteria bacterium
ATATGGCCTACAGGCAGAGTCCACCGGATGAACTGCAATTCGGATTTGATCAGGGGCACACAGCCAGCGTGATCCTTCAGGTCTACGGTTGTCAACGCTGGCACGGTTGCACTTTCCGTTGGGATGGAGAGAGTGGTGATGTCGTTGTGCAACACCAACTCTTCACGTCCGGCGGGGTCAAGGTCGCGGAAGGCATTGTCCTCGCGATCACCGACGATTCGAGCGCCATCGAGCTGCGGAACACGCATCAACGCTGCCCGATTCTCCGGATACCCATGTCTAACATCCGGTCCATCGCGGAACTCCACCACGCACTGGGAAACCGGACGCTCTCGGATCCCTTTGTCCGAGCAATGATTACCCAGTCCGCTGCGAACTGGCAGCGCGTCCAGGAGCTCATGCGCGAACGGCAACTGGTATGCGACAGGGACTCGTGACGTTACTCGAAAACGTCTATCAACGCGTATCCGCGCACCCTGTCATTTCATGCGGCCTCGGTCTGGGAGGGACTGGGGCTGTTTTTATGATGTTCGCCCGAATACCCTGCCCCTTATCCCCAAGGGACCGTCCCTTTTTCTTTGATGGGAGCTGGACTTTTTATTGATGGGTGCTAGGCTGAAATGTACTCGATCTTCTTGCACCTTTGGCGCTATTAACCCGGAGGAGGATATCATGCGCCTCGAACTTCGCAAGCGTCTTCACACATGTCTTGGCATCCTTGCACTGATCGCATTAGCTATCGCTCCACCTTCCTTCGCTGGCGATCGCACCTCTCGACTATGCGTGCATCAGAGCGCGCCTGGAATCAGCATTTACATCGATGGCCGTTTTGCGGGGACGACAAATGCATCCGGAGAGTCTATGCATCCGATTCCCCCGGGCGAGCACGTGGTGCTTTTCCGGAAACGCGATTTTGCACCATACAGGATGATTCTAAACACCGCAAACCAAGATGCAGGGGGATGTCTCAACATCTACCACATCGTCCTCAAGACGCACAGGCCATCGATTATTCCTGTCGCTCACAGCGTCTTCGGATTTCTTCTTGTGATTGCTGTTGTCGTGTATATCTTGGTGTTAGCGCTTCGATTGTTCATCGGCATCCTTCGGTTTTTGATGCCATTGATCATCTTCATCCTTCTGATCCTCTGGATTCTTGCGGGGATCGGAAGAGGCTGCGCCGCTGGATGCGCGCCAGCACTAACACCAACGCCCGCGTCGGACGCGACACCATGACACTAGCGCATCGTCGCGACGCCAAAACCCCGGGGAATGATCTCCGTGCACGCGCACGCGATCAGTCCACCGGGATTTTTAAATACCGTCATTTATCCCCAAGGGACCGTCCCTTAGGAGGGACGGTCCCTTGGCTTATGCTATAATAAACATATGGGCGAATTGACGGCCCTATTTTTTATGCCAAGTAAATACCACATTCGAGAATTTACAGAAAATGCCTACTATCATGTGTTCAACCGAGGATTTCAGCGTGAAAAAATCTTCTATGATGATAAGGATTACTCAAACTTTATTTATCTTCTAAAATCTGCGGTTTCCCCACCTCCACTTCACCCCTCTTCGCGAAAAAATTTTTATCAAGAGATTCGTATCGTGGCGTTCTGCCTAATGCCAAACCATTTTCATCTATTAATTTTTCAAAAAAATCCAGGACTTCTAACTTCATTTATGAAATCGATCGCAGGACTCTATACGTATTACTTCAATAAAAAATATGATCGAGTTGGAACGCTGTATCAATCAAAATACCGCGCAAAACGTATTACAACAGATGAATATTTATTACATTTAAGCAGATACATTCACCTCAATCCCATTCCAATTAATTCCAATGTATTTGCCTACCCGTACTCCAGTATTCAGAGCTACTGTAGCGGAGATTATCCATGGATCTATTCCAAACCAGTGTTAGATATCTTGGGCAAATCAGCTTCGCAAACTCCATATGATGCATATCGAGAATTTCTATCAAAAAGGGACGGTCCCTCCGAGGGACCGTCCCTTGAAACCTGGTAGGTTAAAGTAATCCCACAATTAGCAACGCAATAATATTCACGATCTTAATCATCGGATTAATCGCCGGACCTGCGGTGTCTTTGTAGGGATCACCAACTGTATCACCCGTCACGGCTGCTGCATGCGCCGGAGATCCTTTGCCGCCGAAGTTGCCTTTTTCACTATATTTCTTAGCATTGTCCCATGCACCTCCACCCGAAGTCATCGAAATTGCTAAAAACAAACCTGTAACAATGGATCCCACAAGCAATCCGCCTAAGGCTTCTGCTCCCAGCAACACTCCTACCAGAATCGGAATCACAACCGGAATCAGTGCCGGCACAATCATTTGTCGCAATGCCGATTTGGTCACCAAATCCACAGTTGCTGCATAATCGGGCTTGGCAGTTCCTTCCATAATGCCCGGGATTTCTTTGAATTGCCGACGCACTTCCGTCACCACAGCGCCTGCGGCTTTGCCCACCGCTTCCATGGCAAGCGCTCCAAAGAAATACACCATCAACCCACCGATAAATAATCCGATCAAAACATTCGGGTCTTGTAACAAAAATTCTGTGCTCGATCCCGTACGCTTGAGTTCCTCTACATAGGATGCGAACAACACCAAGGCTGCTAATCCCGCGGACCCGATGGCATAGCCCTTGGTCACAGCTTTCGTGGTATTTCCTACTGCATCTAACGGGTCCGTTACATTGCGCACGTCCTCGGATAACCCTGCCATTTCTGCAATGCCGCCGGCATTGTCGGTAATGGGGCCATATGCATCAATCGTTACAATCATTCCTGCAAGCGAGAGCATGGATAACACGGCAATAGCAACACCGTAAATATCAGCGAATGTATATGACGCCAAAATTCCCAATGCAATTACAATCACAGGCAATGCCGTGGACTTCATTCCAATTGCAAGCCCTTGAATCACATTGGTGCCGTGTCCGGACTCTGCAGCCTTTGCAATAGATTGCACGGGTTTGTATTTCGTAGATGTGTAGTATTCCGTAATCACCACAATCAACGCTGTCACCACAAGCCCGACAAGCACAGATCCCCAAATTTCCATTTCTGAATAGTGCAAATTTCCCGCCATGAGATCGGTCGCAAAGAAACTTCCAATGGCGAATAAAACACCTGCAACAATCAATCCCTTATACAACGCGCCCATGATGTTCTGGGATTTCCCTAAACGAATAAACCACGTCCCAATAATCGACGCTACGATTCCGATGGATGCGAGGACCAGGGGGAAGACCAACGCATTTGCGTGATCAAAGATTGCGGAATCTTTTGTAAAAATCATCGAACCAAACAACATTGCAGCAATCAATGTCACAGCATAGGTTTCAAAAATATCTGCAGCCATGCCCGCATCATCTCCAACGTTGTCTCCCACGTTATCAGCAATTACGGCTGGATTGCGTGGATCATCTTCCGGGATTCCAGCTTCGACTTTTCCTCCTAAATCCGCACCCACGTCTGCAGCTTTGGTATAAATGCCTCCACCAAGTCGTGCGAACACCGAAATCAAACTCCCACCAAACCCTAATCCCACCATGGCTGAGATGTCTTCGGTAATCCAATAAAACACGGTCACTCCTAATAGCCCCAGTCCCACGACCAGAAGTCCG
>CAZOCX010000030.1:0-226 GCA_964578475.1 uncultured Gammaproteobacteria bacterium
TCTCTGTCACGTATTCGAATGAGCAGGATGGGACGCAAGGCGAAGGTAATATCAACGTCGATCCCCAATTCTGCGACATCCGATGCGATGCCCTGCAGAAAGACTTTCGTCTCGCTTCGACATCTCCCTGTCTAGGCACTGGCGAGAACGGCGCTAACATGGGCGCCTACGACGAGGGATGTGTTTCTCCGCAGAGCCGTCAGCCCGTCCGGAGGCAGGTGCCAAG
>CAZOCX010000030.1:236-8659 GCA_964578475.1 uncultured Gammaproteobacteria bacterium
GAAACGTACCGAGCCAGTACTCGAGTATTCGTTCCGCACTCGATATCGCGTGCGGCGGGGATACTGTTCTGCTCGCTCCCGGTACCTATCACGAGGGAAGACTGCTGCTTGGAAGACATGTCGTGCTCTCTAGCACAGACCCTACGGATTCGTCTGTAGTCGCAACAACAGTGATTGATGCCAGCGACACCAGCACTGTGATCACAGTGAGCGGATTCGTGGATACGTCAACCGTGGTCGACGGCCTAACGATCACAGGCGGAAGGACTTCCGAGAGCGAGGGATCGATCACCATCGATAACGCCTCGCCGAAGGTTCGTGGCTGCAAACTCGAGCAGAACACAGCCCCATACAACGCCGTCATGTACATCATCGGTGATTCGTACCCAGTGATTTCTCGCTGCATCGTCGCGAATAACGAAGGCGTGGGTATCGAGATTGCGGGTAACCCCCGAGTCACGATGCGACGGAGCGATATTCACTCGAACTCCCTCGGCGGAATCGTTTGCAACGGTGGAGTGTACCTCCAGAGCAACGCGGTGAGCGACAACGCGCACGAGATGGTCGCGTGCATCATCCAAGGAAACACTGCGACCGATGGGGCAGGACTCCAGCTGCGACAGGGCGCGGAAGTCATCGCCCGGAATTGTCTCATCCTCGACAACATCTCTTCGAGAGCAGGAGGTGCGGTACACTGTTCCGCATCCGCAGCCTACCTAGACAACTGCACACTGTTCGGGAATGGGGCAACGTATGGTTCGGCGCTCTACACCGAGGGCGGACAAATCTTTGTCCATAACTCGATCCTGTGGGGAAACGACGTAAACCCGATCGGAGGTGATGTGCCGTCGATCCTTTACTCGGACATCGAACACGGATGGTTCGGTCCGACGAACATGGCAAAGGATCCGCGGTTTGCCACATTCCAGGGTTACGAGTACATCCTCCGACCCGGATCTCCGTGCATCGATGCTGGCGACCCAGCAATCGAGGATGGGATTTCCGATTCGCACCCGCGCTGGCCCGAGTGGTATCCGAACGGTCTGCGCTCGGATATGGGTACGTATGGTGGATCGGGAAACGTGGAATGGGTGAAGTAGCCCACTCTGCCACGTGACACAACGCGTCCTGGGAGCAAGCATCCGTGCTGACTCCTGGGACGCTATTTAATATCAAGGGGTTAAACCCCTTTTTACAAAGGTCGGCAACAAAAACACCCTATCGTAAACATAGGATGCTTTTGTAAAAAGACAAAAGGATGTGGCGTTATTTTTTTAACGCATCTTTGAGTGCTTTACCCGCTTTGAACTTTGGAATGACCACTTGAGGGATCTGGATTTTTTCAGACGGATTCTGCGGATTTACACCCATCCGCGCCGCACGCAATTTCGCAGAAAATGTTCCAAAACCCGTCAAAGTCACCTCTCCGCCAGCTTTGATCGTATCAATCACCAGCTGCTCGAAGGCTTCCATGATTTGTTCCGCTTGTTGCTTGGTCACTCCGGAGCGGGAAGCGAGTTGCTCCATGAGTTCGGCTTTACTCATAATGATCACCCCCTTTCGATGTAACGGAAAATTCTGGGAAAATCTTTTGAATGGGACGGATATTGGTCGCGCGACCACTCGAGGCATCGATCGAGAGAAGGGTTGCGTTCACAACCACTGGACCTGCTGCGGGCTCGAGACGAGCTGTCCCACCGGTGCGAAACCGCGTCAACACATTTGTTTCATCCATTCCAATCACGGATTCATAGGCGCCACACATTCCAACATCGCATTGCAACGCTGTACCGCCACGCAAGATCCGTGCATCGGAAGTTGGGACATGGGTATGGGTGCCCAACATCGCGCTCACCCTGCCATCAAAGGCACGTGCCAACGCGACTTTTTCGCTGGTCGCCTCCGCGTGGAAATCAACAACAATGGGAATAGAAGTGTTGACATTCGCACGTACACGCTCAAGTGTCTGAAAAGGATCGTTCACTTGCTGCGGCATGAACACTTGACCTTGTAAGTTTATCACAAGCATCTGCCACATACCACGTTCGAGCATTTTTACACCGGTTCCCGGAAGTTCTGCATCATAATTCTCTGGACGCAATACAAAAGGATCTTCTTCGGACAAAATGCGCTCTGCTTCTTCCTTACGATCCCAAATATGGTTCCCTGATGTGCACAAATCTACGCCGAGTTCTTTCAACTCTGCAATGCACGCTTTGGTAATCCCAAACCCATGCGCAACATTCTCCACATTTGCCATCACAAAGTCCGGATGATAGGTCTTTCTTAATTCCGGCAACGATGCACGCACACCCTCGCGTCCCGGCCGACCCACGATATCCCCAAACATGAGTACCGTAATCTCGGGCATTAGCGCGCGTATTCAATAATACGTTTTTCGCGAAGAAGATTGACTTTGATTTCTCCAGGATACTTCAACTCGGATTCAATAGTATTGGCAATATTGCGTGCCAATTGATACGCTGCTGCATCGTCTACTTTTTCCGGAGATACAAATACCCGCACTTCGCGGCCTGCCTGGATGGCATATACTTTTTCAACGCCGTCAAAGCGTTTCGCAACTTCTTCGAGCTCGGTCAATCGTTGGACATACGCTTCATAGGTGTCACTGCGTGCGCCCGGACGGCTTCCAGAAATTTGATCTGCGACTTTGCAAACAATTCCTTCGAGCGTCTTCGGGCGATCTTCGTGATGGGCAACCGCAATATATGCAATTTCCTCGGGGAGACCAAACTTTAACATAATTTCATAGCCGATCTCCGGATGTCCTCCTTGAATTTCGTGATCCACGGCCTTTCCAATATCGTGCAACAAACCACCTTTTCGGCACACCGCAACATCGGCGCCCAGTTCTTCTGCCAATAACGCAGAAAGAATTCCGACTTCTTTGGAGTGAATTAACACATTTTGTCCGTAACTCGTGCGGTACTTGAGTCGACCCAATAACTGAACAAGCTTCGGATGAAGTCCAGCAACGCCAACTTCATACGCTGCATCTTCGCCGGCTTTTTGAATGTCGCTGGATAAATCTTTCTTCGCCTCTTCCACACATGCCTCAATGCGGGCCGGATGAATACGACCATCGGAGATCAATTTATCCAACGCACGTTTTGCTAAATGTCGACGAATCGGATTAAAACCAGAAATCAAAATGGTTTCGGGAGTTTCATCGACAATAATTTCTATCCCAGTCAGCTGTTCGATCGCACGAATGTTGCGTCCTTCTTTCCCGATAATGCGTCCCTTCATCTCATCGTTCGGTAGTTCGACAGCTGTCGTTGTTGTTTCTGATACATGCGACGCCGTCACGCGCTGAATCACGGTGCTCAAAATATTCCGTACATGTCGTTCGTAATCTTGGCTGAACTCATCTTGCATTTTCTGCAATCGATTCCCCAATTCTTCACTTGACATGCGTTCCATGCGATCCAATAACTCCTGCTTTGCTCCGTCGCGTGTCATGTTGGAGATTTCCTCCAACTTCTTAATGTGATCTTCTTTGATTTTATAAATTTCAGCTTTCAAATTTTCGATTTTTGCGGTTTTGTCTACCACTTCTTGTTGCTGGCGCTCCAAATCCAACAACTTCGTATCGAACATGTTTTCACGTTTCTCTAAACGGTTTTTCAGTCCTTCAACTTCTGCATGCCGTTTCTTGGACTCCAAGTCCGCTTCCTCCAGAGTCTTCAATGCCTTATCTTTTGCTTTCAGTAATAACTCTTTCTCTTGTTCTCGCGCGGACGTTAACAAATGCTCTGCTCGGCTCTCCGCGCTTTGCAATTTCGTCGAAATAAAAAATTTGCGCAAGAACCACCCAAGCGCTACTCCCAGCGGCATTGCAACTACCGCAAGGAGGACCAAATAAAGAATATTTTCCATACCGACCGAGGTCGCCTAACGTAGCCGCTCGATCCAATGCCTAGTTACCAATAGCATCCGCCTTGGGCGGACGTGACATGTATTCCAAAAAGTGAATCGAAGCTGATATCATACCGGAATCAATGTCTTGAAACAAAGCAGAGAAGCTTAGAGTAGGGACCTATCATTTAAGAATGAAGAGTTCCAATGGTTAGGGACTAAAACACCCATTCCTAACCAGGATTGACCTTACCAAAAAACCCTGCGGAATGCAAGGCCGATGGAATGCTTCATTCGATCTCTCTTACCCGGCTTTTCGGTTCGTACTTGCGCCTTTTGCTATGGGTTCTTGCAAAATCATTTCATCTACAATCCCGTATTCCTTCGCTTCTTTGGCGTCCATATAATAATCGCGGTCTGTGTCTTTTTGAATTCGCTCTAAAGGCTGACCGGTGTGATGGGAAAGAATTTGATTCAAGCGGTCACGAATCCGCAAAATATGTTCAGCCTGAATCTTGATATCTGCTGCCTGACCTTCCGCACCTCCCATCACCTGGTGGATAAGCACTTCTGCATTCGGCAAAATAAAGCGTTTGCTCTTGGCACCGGAAGCTAATAACGTCGCACCCATCGATGCCGCAACACCAATACAAATTGTTGAAACATCGCATTTCACGTACTGCATGGTGTCATAAATCGCGAGACCTGCTGTGACGGATCCGCCCGGAGAATGAATGTAAAGTTTGATATCTTTTTCTGCATCCTGGGACTCCAAAAATAACAGCTGTGCAATAATCGTATTCGCGACAGCATCGTCAATCGACGTTCCTAAAAAAACAATCCGTTCCTTGAGGAGCCGCGAGTAAATATCGTACGCGCGCTCTCCAAAATTTGATTTTTCGATGACGGTCGGAATTAACATATTCGGAAAAAGTTAAGCAATACTCACGGGTGGTGCTACAGGTTCATCATCTGTTAGTTTTCCAGGTTCTTTCATTACGGTCGAAATTGGCCCCAACATCGCTTCCTCCTCTTGCTCTCGCTGTTGCTCCCGCTCTGCCTGTATTTGAGCATCCAAGGCTTCCATCTCTTCCCGTCGCGTGTAGAACCCTGTGCCTACTGGAATCAGTTTGCCAATAATCACGTTTTCTTTCAACCCGTCCAGCCGATCAATCTTTCCGGATACCGCTGCATCGATCAATACACGGGCGGTTTCTTGGAACGATGCTGCGGATAAGAAACTATCGGTAGAAAGCGAAGCCTTTGTAATTCCCATTAACAGATTCTCTGCCTTTGCAGGTTTCTTTCCTTCTTCTTTTGCCTCACGATTGGCTTTCATAAACTGTGTACGCGAGACAATATTTCCTGCGATCAACTCTGTCTCGCCAGGCTCGGTGATGTAGAAGCGGGAGAATAATTGCCGGATGATAATTTCAATATGCTTATCATTCAATTTCTGTCCTTGAGAGGAATAAATGTATTGAATCTCTTTTAAGATATACCGCTGCACCGCATCACGTCCTTTCAAACGATACAACTGGTGGAGGTCCAAACTCCCCTCTGTCAGCTGTTGCCCCGCAACAACTAAATCGCCATTTTTCACCAGTAAGAAATAAGATTCGGGTGCTGGATACTCTTCGGTCATTTCCACCTCTTTCAAAAGCGTCATTTGTTTTTCCGAGACTTTCACCACACCATTTCCACTGGCAACTTTTGGTTCACCGCGTTTGGGGGTAAACAACACTTGGCCTTCATGGACATGGTCTCCATCCTTCACTTCCGGCGCTCCTTTTCCAACCAACCGAATCACTTCTTTTTGGTTCTCGGTATACGTTAATCGAATAATGCGTTGGCGATCCTGGGTGACCAAATGGACCACGCCATCATGCTCTGCAATTACCGCAGGTTTTTTCACGGGTCGCGCTTCAAATAATTCTTCAACGCGTGGCAACCCTTGCGTAATATCGGTTCCTACGACACCTCCAGTATGAAAGGTACGCATCGTCAACTGCGTTCCTGGCTCACCAATACTTTGTGCAGCGATAATTCCAACGGCAACTCCTTCTTCCACGGGTTTGTTGCGTCCTAAATCATTTCCATAGCACGCGCGGCAAATTCCACGCTCTGCTTTACACGTCAGCACACTCCGGATCCGAAGTTCCAAAAGACCACACTTCACAACATCCGCTAAATGCGAACGATCCACAATTCCTCCGGATTTGACAATCACTTTGCCGGTTTTAGGATGGACGACATCCTCTAGAACAACACGTCCCCACACACGATCTGCGAGTGTAGTGCTCATGTCTTCGCTTTCCTGCTTCGTAACAACAGTTCCGGTGGTGTCATGGCAGTCTTCTTCGTAGGTAACGACTTCTTGCGCGACATCGACTAACCGACGCGTCAGATATCCAGCATTGGCTGTACGTAACGCTGTATCCGATAATCCTTTACGTGTTCCATGGGTAGAAATAAAGAATTCCAACACATCAAATCCTTCTTTGAAACTCTTTTTTACCGGAAGTTCGATAATGTCTCCAGCAGGGTTCGTCACTAAACCTTTCATTCCCACCATCTGTGTCAACTGACCCCACGAACCACGAGCTTTGGATTCGATCATGGGAAGCACTGGTCCGTACGGATCCAGTACTTTTGCGGCTGCTTCTGTCACTTCGTTTTTCACGCGTGTCCAAATATCTGTAACACGAACGTGTTTTTCTTCTTCGGTCAGTAATCCGGTCTCAAATTGTTCCATTACAGCTTCCACTTCCAGTTCTGCTTTTTCCAAAATTTCTTTTTTGGCGACCGGCACCGGAAGATCGGACATTGCCCAGGACATTCCGGATCGTGTCAGATATTCGAAACTCAATTCCTTAATGCGGTCTAACAATGCAACGGTTTCTTCCATGCCAAATTGCATCAGCACATCATGCACCACATTACTCATGGAACCTTTATTCATAGTTTTATTCACATACGGGAGTTGTTCCGGTAATACGCCATTGAAAATAAGGCGTCCCACAGTAGTTTGTTCAAGTTTTCCCGTTTTAATACGAGCACGAATCTCTTCCTGTAACCCAATGACATCATGTTCATACGCAAGAACCGCTTCGTCAACGCCTCCGAATGTACGCAAATGTTCAGGATCCTTTCCGGGTCGTAACTGTGTAAGATAGTACGCACCTAACACAATATCTTGTGATGGCGACACAATCGGATCTCCGGTTGCGGGCTTCAGCAAGTTCTTCGAGGATTCCATAATATTGTGCGCTTCCCACTTTGCGCGTTCGGTCAACGGAACATGCACAGCCATCTGGTCTCCATCAAAGTCTGCGTTGAATGCCGTACACACGAGAGGGTGAATTTGAATCGCAAGTCCTTCGATCAGCACGGGCTTAAATGCTTGAATTCCCAAGCGGTGTAAGGTCGGTGCGCGGTTTAAGAGCACACGTGCATCCCGCGTGACTTCTTCCAAAATATCCCACACTTCGGGATGGCCTGCGTCAATATATCGTGTAGCAGAACGCACATTGTGGACGTATTCTCGATCAATAAGTTTGGCGATCACAAACGGTTTGAATAACTCGAGTGCCATTTTTTTGGGTAATCCACATTCGTTCAATTTCAAGTGCGGTCCGACAACAATCACCGATCGACCGGAGTAGTCCACGCGTTTTCCTAATAAATTCTGGCGGAATCGTCCTTGCTTTCCTTTTAACATGTCGGCGAGTGACTTGAGTTGACGTTTTTGCCCACTTGCAGCAGTCACGGTTTTTCCGTGACGCGCACTGTTATCAATCAGCGCATCGACGGCTTCCTGCAACATGCGTTTTTCATTTCGGCGAATGACTTCCGGTGCATTCAGCTCGTTTAATTTCTTCAACCGATTGTTTCGGTTGATGACGCGACGATATAAATCATTCAAATCTGATGCGGCATAACGTCCTCCATCGAGTTGCACCATGGGTCGCAAGTCCGGCGGAATGACCGGCAAGATTGTCATGATCATCCATTCCGGTCGAAGACGATTTTTGTCCAAATTTTTAAACAGTTTCAATCGACGCATCAATCGTCGCTGACGATTCTTCGTGCTCTCTTTCAATTCTAGCTCGATTTCAGCAATTTTTTCATCGAGGTTGACTTCTTCCAAGAGCTTGCGAACCGCTTCCGCACCAATACCTGCTTCAAAGACGTGTCCGTATTTGATGGATAAATCTTGGTATTGCTGTTCGGAAATAATTTGATATTTTTGGAGTTGCTTTAACTCTTCGCGCGCAACGTCTACAGCATCTTGTAAATCTTTCAGCGCTTCGTCTTTACTCACAGCAGCATTGATCAGCTCTTGTTCCTCTGCGGTTTTTCCTTTTGACTTGGTTGCCGGTGCGTCTGCATTTTTGAGATGCGCTTTTTTGATGTCGCTCACCATCCGCTGATATTCGGAATTCAATTCGTTCTTTTTCGCTCGAAACTCTTCATCGATTTGAGAAAGTGCAGCATCACGCAAGTGATCATCGACGTCCGTCACAATGAAATTCGCAAAGTAT
>CAZOCX010000031.1:0-8471 GCA_964578475.1 uncultured Gammaproteobacteria bacterium
ATCACGCCTTCGATACCAATTTGAAGCCTTGAGCCGATGACTTTTCCCTGAAGACGATCTACAAATCGGACCTTACCGAAATTCTCGACCAAATCTTGCAACGGAACTTTTCCACAAACTTCTAGCACCGTAGAATACGGAATCTGATACTCTGCTCGCAGGCTCCGTATTTCCGTGACAACCTGTCGCATTTCATCGTATCGATCCACCGCTTCTTGATTGTTGTTACCAACTCTTTTTTTAGGCCACGGTTCAACCGTTAGTGTCTCACCATGACCATCCAGATGCTGATAAATATACTCCGTAATAAACGGCGCATAAGGGTGCCATAAACGAATCAATACACTTAATAGATAGGAGAGTAGTTCATCTTTATTTCCTTCTTTTTTTGCTGCCTCAATATACCAATCAGCTAAATAATCCCAAGTGAATTGGTATAATTTTTCAAGCGAAGCACTATAAAGATAAAGATTGGGTTCTGTAACCGTATCAATCCAATCGATGGTGTTATTAAGATGGCCCTCAATCCACCAGTCCGCATCTGTTTTTAGCAGTTGCAGGGGTTTAATACTCCCACGAATAAACGTCGGCGTTTCAACTGTTGTCAAAATAAATCGAGAGATATTCCACAATTTATTCACAAAATTTCGAAATCCTGCAATTTTTTCTTCATACAGACGAATGTCATTTCCGGGTGTGGTTCCGGAAACTAAAGAAAGTCGCACAGCATCTGTTCCATATTTCGCGCTCATTTCCAACGGATCAATGCCGTTCCCTTTCGACTTCGACATTTTTGCGCCCTGTTTATCGCGTACTAATCCGTGAAGATAAACCGTCTTAAACGGGATTTGTTTCGTCGCGTATGTGGTGAGTAGAATCATCCGCGCGACCCAGGCAAAGATAATATCGTACCCTGTTTCAAGCACTGACGTTGGATGGAATCTCTGAAAATCTTCTGTCTGTTCTGGCCATCCCAAAGTGGAAAACGTCCACATGCCGGAGGAAAACCACGTATCTAACACATCGTAATCTTGATGCACCTTACTAGAATGACAGCTCGGACATTTTGTAATCGGTTCTGCGGATGCAACATAATACTCACGGCTTGCATATTTTTTCGGATCATCGTGACAGTCCTCGCAATACCAGACAGGAATGCGATGTCCATACCATAACTGTCGACTAATGCACCAATCATGCAAGTTCTCGATCCACTGAAAATACGTTTTGTTGAATCGGTCCGGAATAATGGTAATCTCTCCAGATTTCACCACTTCCAATGCAATCTCTTTTAAGCTCTGTGCTTTCCCGTTCCACTGCACCACAGATTTGTTTACATCGATAAACCATTGTCGACTCACGAGAGGCTCGATCGCTGTTCCGCAGCGATAACACACCGAGAGATTGTTCTGATAATTCTCATCCACATGGTCGAGCAATCCCTTGTCACGTAAAATTTCGACAAACTTTTTGCGTGCTTCCTGGGTGGTAAGCCCTGCAAATGACCCTGCCTCTTGCGTGAGCCGGCTGTCTTTGCCAATAATATTCTTAATCTCGACGCCGTATTTTTTTGCGAGTTCAAAATCCACAAAACTATGCGCCGGTGTGATTGTCATCGCGCCACTTCCCATCTCTGGATCCGAGGCCTCATCGGGAATGACAGTTGCTTCAACATCTCCGTCAATCCACGGCACAATAAATTTCTGATGATGGAATTGTTTGTAGCGCGGATCATCCGGATGCACAATCACGATCTTGTCACCGATCTTGGTTTCTGGCCGCACCGTTCCAATCACAAACGGACCGTACTTAAAATAATAAAACGGCGTTTGTTGTTCTTTGTATTCGACTTCATCATCTGCAAGCGTGGTTTGACAGCGCGGACACCAATTCACGATCCGATCCCCGCGGTAAATCAATCCATCGTTAAACATTTCGATAAACACTTTCTGAACTACGTTACTTAACCCTGCATCGAGCGTGAATCGTTCGCGCGACCAATCCAAGGAAAACCCCATTTTTCGTAATTGACCCCTAATCGTAGATTTGGACTGCTCTACAAATTTCTCGATACGACGCACCAATGCTTCTCGACCGATGTCGTGTCGTGTTTTGTGTTCTGATTTCCACAGATCCTTTTCCACTTTATTCTGCGTTGCAATAGCCGCATGATCGGTTCCCGGAAGCCATAACGTGCGTTTGCCTTGCATACGTGCGTGCCGCACCATAATATCTTGAATTACATACATCGCATGTCCGAGATGCAAGGTGCCTGTTGCATTGGGCGGAGGCAACACAATACAAAAATTGCCTTTCGCTTCATCGACATTCGTTTGCAGATCCGGGTTAAACTGGCCAGATTTCTCCCATTGTTCGATCACCCCATCCTCAACCGCCGATGGATCGTATGTTTTCGGTAGTGTTTTCATTGCTTCAATCTACGAAAAATGCTCTTGTTCGTCAACAAAAAAGGATCCTGCGCGATCGCACGAACACGGAACGGAGACGCAAGGGGTTTTCCGAACAACAGCGCTGCGGCTCCGATCATCGCTGCATTGTCGGTACAATACCGAAACTCTGGCATAAAAAATGCAAGGTGCTGCTTGCGAGTTTCGGCTCTCAATCGCGTACGCAATGCGCGATTCGCTGCTACCCCACCTGCTAGGACAACAGACATTGGCTCAAAGCGTTCGATCGCGCGCACAGTTTTCTGAACCAATGCATCAACTACTGCTTCTTGAAAGGACGCAGCGATGTCTCGAATTTCCGAAGTCCGCAATTTCCGATCTGCCACATGATACCGCACACTTGTTTTCAATCCGGAAAATGAAAAATCCAAATTCCCCTTCTCCATCATCGCACGAGGAAATGCAATGGCATTCGGATTACCAAACCTTGCTTCTTTAGAAATAACCGGACCTCCGGGATAGGAAAGTCCCAAGAGTCGCGCGACCTTATCAAATGCTTCACCTGCTGCATCGTCCCGCGTGCGACCCACGATCCGCATGTCCCCTAGTTTCTTCATCCATACAAGCTCGGTATGTCCACCCGATACCACCAATCCTAGGCAAGGAAATGCAGGAAGACGGTTGTGGGATCGTGGAACAATCCAATTGGCAGATAGGTGACCTGCAATGTGATGCACGGGAATCAGCGGTTTCTTCCACACGGTTGCGAGCGTCTTTGCGGTCTCGACACCAATCGTTAGTGCAGAAAGAAGCCCAGGCCGATTCGTAACAGCAATCGCAGAAAGTTTCCGCGGCATCGTGTGCGCGCGACGCATGGCTTGAGAAACCACGGGAATCATCTGCCGGACATGTTCGCGCGATGCAACGTCGGGGATTACTCCACCCGTGACTTTGTGGATGTCGATTTGAGATGCCACGACATTCGAGATGACCTGAACTCCGTAGCCACTCGACTGAACCACAGCTGCAGCGGTCTCATCGCATGATGTCTCAATCGCAAGAATGGTCATGAGATTTACGCTCGAGGAAACTGTTGAAATCCCGGTGGCATATGCTCTGTGAATTCGTCATCATCGTGTTGATCTCGTCGATAAATATAATGCACAATCAACACCGTCAATAGAATAATAATGAGCCCTAATACACCGTAGATAATGAGATTCAATTGTGAAAGCTCTTCCTTTTGGATGACGATCCGTGCGATTTCAATATCGCTCGAAGTGCGACCGAACGGATCGGTAACTTGTGCAACCACGCGATGTTCCCCAGGATCCAACACATCCGCCGCAATCTGAATGGTCCATTCCGAACTGTCATTGGAAACCGCCGATGCAACATACGGATCAGAGTAAATCGTAAGTTTCACGGTGGATTGAGGTTTTGCGCGGCCTTCGAAAATCAGAATGTTATCTTTCAGTGTGATGCTAAAATTTCCTGCCTGATCTAAGAGTCGACGATCCGATGCGGTCCCAAATTTGAGTACTTCAAATCCTTCTAAAATTTCTTCTTCTCCGGGCGGAACTGCGAGAATCAACTCTCGAATCGTAATCGTTTTGCGTCCTTGTTCGTCAGTCTGATCTACGACGTCCGGCGTTATTTCGGGTTCGGACGTCGGCGTCTCTCCTTCGGTATCATCAGGAGACGTTGGGGCTGCAAACCCAAAATTCACATCTGAAATTTGTTGACCCCGAATCACCGGAACAATTTGTGTGTTCGATGTGGTCGTGCGCGTAAATCCTTCCGGCGCATCCGAATCTTCGACAACAATAAGATAGATTCCGAATCCTAAGCCGGAAAAATCATACGATCCATTCTGTGGCGTGGTCGCAGTAGAAAGCAGCGTATCAACTGTGGGGTTAACAACCTTGTTGCTATTTTCATCTTTATAAATACGAAGCTTGATACCGGCTAATCCGGGTTCAAGGCGATCTTTAATCGCATCCCGATTTTCATCATTCCACACTACTCCACGAATACGTGAAGGGGTTAGCGAGTTATGTGTTGTGTTTGTTTGCGTTCTCGAAAACGATGACGCTTCATAGAAAACAGCATGTTCGATTTCGTCTTCCATTGTCGGTTCTGTAATGCGCACACGATATTCGATGTACGCTTCAGCATCAGCTTCCATCTCATCCACGGATACCTCGAGTTCTTGCGCGGAAGTTTCAAATGTAATGGCATCCGAATCCTCAACGTCGGTTGCAGGGTCTCCATTAAAATTTGTGGATCCTGCGATATACGTTGCCCCATCTGGAACCGGTGCTGTAAATGCCAGATCTTTCGCAGTATTTTCGCTATCGTTCACAAAATCCACTCGATACGTCAGCACGTCATCGGGTGCAACTTCACGGTTATCATCGAGGTACGGAGAAGAGCCGACAACTTTATGGGCATTCTCAAAGAGTAATAATCCCGTGATACCGATCACCAACACCTTCATCACCAGTAACCCCGCGCCTGCCGCGACTGTCATTTGCGAAAACCGACGGTGTTGTTTGTAACTCGCAAACGAATATACCCAAGTACCTGCACCATTGCGCGGCGCGACATACTCGAAAGAATGCGTAGGCGGCGCGACCAAAAAAATACAAATGGACCATAGTCGTCGGACACCGGAACGAACCATCGCAATGGGACTATGGATTTCCAACGGACGTTGTTGACGTAACACGCCGACCGCGTACCCCAACCCAAGAAGTAAAAAGCCTAAGATTGCATAGTTCACAACAGGGTGGTCGAGTGCCGAGAGAATGCTCACGCGCGCATCGGTAGATTCGACCAAAAACCGATTGCCCAACACCTCAATCACGGTATTGTCGCCTCCATTTCCGGAAGCCGCAGATGCGACACTCCCAAAAATGGATGGAAACTTCGATTGTCCAACACCAGAAGTTACGTTTACTCCAATGGTTAAGGTTGCGAGCACATCAAAGGAAACCTCGGATGCAACGACAAATTGTTGCAGAGAAGAAAATGCGGACACACCTCCGCGTGGATCTTTCGCTCGGACTGCCCAAGACCACGTTCCTTCCGACAAATTTTGATCTACTTGCACACTTGTCTCTCCAGCATTGGTTTCCCATGTATACGCGTAGGAGCGCTCGACTTCGGCATCTTTATCGAGACGCACTTCGTAGGTGAGCTCACTCGTTAAATCTACAGGGTCATTGTCACTACTTTTGGTCCAAGAAATCCTTGGACGATTCGATTCAACAGTCGTTCTATTTGTTGGGCTAAATCCTTCAGTAACAGGATTCGGCGAGACATTCTCCCGATCTACGACGACTTTCCGCGTCGTCACATCGGAAGTATTTCCTACTTGATCACGCGCTTTAGCCCGGTAATAATACGTTCCATCTGAATCTTCTCCATCCATCCTTGTTCGCTTTGTCTCGGGTTCACCGGAATTTTGTAAAGATACATCGAGCCATGCAGAATCGATCGGAAGATCGTCCGTGATATCGGGCTCTACCGTATAATCTCCCGAGGTTACTTCCGAGGCAATGGACTCAAAACTCACCGAGGGTGGATCGTTATCCCATCCAATGTTCAGTTTATCCAACGAATTATTATTGACATCATCCCCATAATCATTGTTACCTGCATTGGCAACGGTTAAATCATCACGTTCAATCACCTGTCCGCGGCTTGGGTTTTCTTCGATGACAAATACCCCAACGCCTTGCGATGATAGTGTTGCCGTTCCATAGCGATCGGTGTCATCTTCATCTCCCAGCGTTACAGAAATACCAGAAGCTGGAGTTGATGTGCGCTCCGAAATCGCGGTAATCGTTGCTGTCATTTCATCGTTGGTCGCATCTGCATCATCCCAATACCGGTCTTCGGTATCATCGAGGTATTGATGTCCGGTGATTTGAATGTTTGTAAGTTTGACGCGATCGAGAACAATTGTTGTGTTCAAGGCATCTGCAGTGCTTTCTCCACCATCTCCCGCAAGCGTCACTTTTGGACTAAAAGTGTACGTCCCGGTAGAAGAAGAGGTTGTTACACTTACGGTCCCAGCACCCGTAGTGCCTGGAGTTTGCGTAACATCGGAATCTCCACCCTGATCTTGAAGAGCGGTCACCGAAGAAACTTGATCGTCTGGTACTTGTAGACTTGTTCCCTCGTAATCAATCCGATAATTGATTGCTCCCGTGTCCCCGGGATTCTTCGTCGAGTCGGCTGCTACCCATTGGTCGCTATCGATTTCGATATCGCTTTCAATATTAAAATAGTTGTCCTGCATTGTCGTCCATCCATCTGTTGCCCCAGATTCATCGGCCACATAGGCTTCTAAGTCAATACTTGTCGCATCCCCGATATCCCAGTCAACAAGCACCGGGAATGTGACTGTGAGTTGATTACCAGTTGTCGACGTGGTACAAGTTCCACTGATGCTGAATTTTTCAGTTGTACTGGCTGGATTTTCTGATGCGATACACGTCGGCCCATCATTGTCCCAACTCAACGCATACGTGATTGTTCCAACAGTGAAACGGAGTTTTAATTGATCGATATTCGCTGTTCCATTTCCGTCTTCCGCAGTCACGACAAAATTATATGCTTTCCGATGCGTATAAATATAATTGATGTTGTCGAGGTTGCTAATCGAGGTGCTCAACAGTTGCGGAACAATATTTGTGTTCAAGGATTTTGCAAAATTTCCTCCATAGCTCAACAGAAAATCTACATCGTTGTCCCCATCAAGATCTGCCGGCGTCAAATAATCGGGATTCGTGATGCTTCCGAGATTCCGTTCTGTCCATGCGCTCCCGTCGCCTGCGGTGTTGTCGTACATCGTGATCTGATCGGATTCACGGGTACTTCCTACAACGTCGTTATCCCCATCATCATCGATGTCCACAATATGGAGAGCGGTTGCATCTCCCAATGTGGAAGCAATCGTGCGCGACGTCCACGACGCAGCATTGGCAGGGTCGCCGTCGCCTTGTAACCAAATCACCGTATCCGTACTCCCACCTGTGAATGCATATGCAATATCGGATAGCCCATCTCCATTGATATCTCCTGCTGCGATGGGATCGATATTCGTCGCACTACTAACAGCTGTAACAACTGAAAAGCTCGATCCAAGATCTTCAATGACTACGAGAGATCCAGACGACGAACTTGTAACAACAAAATCACTATCGCCATCATTATCCAGATCGGACGCAACAATATCCTTTGCACCAGAAAGACTCATGATTTGCGATAGCCCCCAGTTTGCAATCTCAAGAGTTCCATCATTTTGAACCATGACAACGCGTCCACCGCCTGTACCAACAATGTCATTATCCCCATCTCCATCCACATCCGTAATCACTCCAGCGTTCGGCCCGACAGAACCTTGTGTTGTTCTGATGTACGCATTCCACGAATCTGGGCTCCCGCCATCATTCTCATAGATGATGAGGCGTTTTCCCGACTTATCAGCAACAAATAGGTCCAAATCTTGATCTTCATCTAGATCTCCTAGCGCCATACCTTGAACATCGACGCCGGTTGCAACGGTAAACTTTGTATAACTTGTACCGCCGGTGTTAACAAATGCGTAGACAATATCGGCTCCAGGGTCCCCGAGAGCAATATCCACGTCTCCATCTACATCCGCATCGCCCGTCACAATCCAATAAGGGTCATTTAGATTTCCATCGATCAACGAAGAAGTAAAACTGACGTCGGCCGTACGCCCAAGAGAAACAATTTCAAAAACCGCAACAGCAATAGTCGCAATGGATAAAAGAACAATGAGGACACGACGAAACGGGCTCATGATCAAATAACAAATTTCGATAGAAGAATTGTATTATTATACCATACTTAACAACGGAACTCTAAAGCGTTATCTTTTCATTGATCATTTTCTGCAGCGTCTTGACGCAGTGATTTCTTTTCCGTAGACTGCGTTTGTATTTGTTGCATATGGGGCTATCGTCTAACGGTTAGGACACCAGGTTTTCAGCCTGATAATCGGGGTTCGATTCCCCGTAGCCCTGC
>CAZOCX010000032.1:0-8457 GCA_964578475.1 uncultured Gammaproteobacteria bacterium
TTGATTTCATGCTAGCAACCCACACCTTGTCCAGAATGAGGTGGACTGATACAAAGGCTTGCATTTTCTATCAAAAAGTGGTATCTTCGGTGTGCCGTCGAAAGCGGATTGGATGATCGCTTTTCTCTCGAGTATGGGCCGAGAGAAGAGAGGAAAGTCCGAACACCCGTATTGTTCATTGAGAACGAAACGCAACGAGCAGTCGCTAACAGCGACCAGATGACCGAGAGTGATACTGTAGAAGTACCTGTCTACTGTTCATACATCACGTTCGGGAAGTCTAGGGAAAGTGCAACAGAAAATATACCGCTAACGTACCTTTCTGGGTACGCAGTAAGGTTGAAATCGTGTGTCCACCTTCGGTGGGGTCGCGGATAAGCATCTCGAGTGATCGAAATGTGAAGCAGCGATGTAAGAGCGCACGCGGAATCATGGTGACATGATTCTGTGGAAAACCCTGCTCGGTGAAAGAGCGATTTGCAAGCTCGCGAAGACCCTGTCAGCAATGTCAGCGGCAAGATAGATGATCATCCGTTCGAGGTACGCGAACGACAGAATTCGGCTTACAGATCCGCTCTTCGACGGCAAACAAAAGCTCCGCAAGTATGTTCGGAGTTTTTGTTTAATTCTAGTATACTATTCTTCATGAAGCGCTCGGATTTAGTTTTGAGTACCATTCTAGTTCCGGTCGACATTGTCATGTTGATGTTGGCAGGGCTTTCGGCTTACGCCTTGCGGTTTTCGAGCTCCATTACCAACCTCCTTCCGATTCGGGAAGCTCCATCGCTTCAGCCGTATTTAGAGGTGATGGCTCTGGTGATCCCGTTATGGATCATCGTTCTTGCACTGGCTGGTTTGTACCATTTGCCATCGATTCGACAGTTCGCACAAGAATGTATTCGCATTATTTTGGCGTCATCCACAGCCATCATGGTGTTTATTTTGGTAATCTTTTTTCAACGGGAATTGTTCTCATCGCGGTTCATTGTCCTTGTTGCATGGTTTTTAGCGATCGTGTTTCTCTTGGTTGCACGACTCATCGTGCGATTGATTCACAAACGGTTTTTAGTGCACGGAGTGGGTCTTCATAAAGTATTATTATTTGGCGCAGATCACACGACGGAACTTGTTTTAAAATATCTGCGCGATAACCCCACTTCCGGTTTTCGCGTTGTGGGATATTTTTCTTCCTTTTCCCATGGTCAACGACCGGCAATCGAACGCATTTTAGAACGCGAGGATATCGATGATGTGATGTTGGCAGATCCGACAATGCCGCATGCAGAACGCATGGCACTCTTGGATTTTGCGACTGAACACAATCGGACGTTTCGCTACGCTGCAGATCTCTTTGAAACCAAGGTGAGTCAGGTCGATCTCTCGACGATTGCAACAATTCCGTTTTTTGAGGTAAAACACACGCCGCTCGACGGATGGGGAAAAATTTTGAAGCGGTTAGTGGACATGATCGGATCATCGTTCGGGCTGCTTCTGCTTTCTCCGCTTTTTTTGATTGTTGCTCTTGTTGTAAAATTAACATCTCCGGGACCCGTGTTCTTTGCAGCGGAGCGCGTCGGGCAACGCGGAAAATATTTTCGGTTGTATAAATTCCGTTCCATGGTTCATAATGCGCATGTAATGAAAAATGAACTCTTGAAACAGAATGAACGACCGGACGGACCGTTATTTAAGATGCGGAATGACCCACGGATCACAAGACTTGGACGTTTTTTGCGGGCGTCATCCATCGATGAATTACCTCAACTGTGGAATGTATTAAACGGCAATATGAGTTTGATTGGTCCACGGCCCCACGAACCCGAAGAAGTCGCGCAGTACCAGAAGCACCACAAGCAAGTCTTGTTTATTCGTCCCGGGATTACAGGAATGGCGCAAGTCTCTGGACGATCGGAGTTGAAATTTGAAGATGAAATTCGTTTGGACGTATATTATATTGAGAATTGGAGCCTGGCACTGGACCTCCAAATTTTGTTGAAAACATTTTGGGTCGTTCTCACTCGTTATTCACAAGCTGCATGAAAGTAGCGCTCGTACACGACCACTTGGCTCAGGATGGGGGAGCCGAAAAAGTATTGCATGTGTTTCAGGAAATGTTTCCCGATGCTCCGACGTTTGCGTTGGTGTATGATCCGAAAGCTGCAAATGCTCACTTGCGCACGGAGAACATTCGAACATCGTTTCTCCAACATTTTCCATTCGCCGTCTCTCACTATCAATGGTATTTAACATTGATGCCGCTTGCAGTTAGTCGCTACGATCTTTCAGAGTTCGATCTTGTGTTATCGAGTAGTGCGTCGTTTGCGAAGGGTGTGCACACGCGCAAAGAAACGTTGCACATTGATTATTGCCATACTCCCACGCGCTATCTCTGGAGCGACGCTGAGCAATATCTCGAAGAATTGGATCAGCCATTTTTTATCAAATGGGCTGTGCGGTTAGTGCGTCCTGCGTTACGTCGGTGGGATTATCGCGCTGCGCAACGATTGAATGTCATGATCGCAAATTCTAGGACGGTACGTGAACGCATTCAAACCTATTACCATCGTGATGCAAGGGTTGTGTATCCGCCAGTGGATTTGCAGAATTTCCATGTGGGGAAAACGATGGGGGATTATTTTTTAACCGGCGGACGATTAGTGCCGTATAAACGATTTGATTTGGTGATTCAGGCGTGTAATCGACTGGGTGTTCGGTTAAAAATATTCGGAAATGGTCCGGATATGCAACGGTTGCGACAGTTCGCGGGACCAACCATTACATTTTTGGGACGTGTCACGGATGAAGAGCGCACGCGTCTTTATCAACAGGCAAAAGCGTTCATCAACGCGCAAGAAGAAGACTTTGGAATTACCGTGGTCGAAGCCATGGCATCGGGTCGTCCGGTTATTGCCTATGGCAGAGGTGGGGCACTGGAAAGTATTGTCCCGGGCGTCACCGGCGTTTTTTTTGACCATCAGACGACTTCATCCTTAGCTAGCGCATTGAAAGCATTTCATCCAGAACAATTCAAGCCCACGGTCATTCGAAAACACGCGGAACAATTCTCCCGCGAACGGTTTATTCGCGAAATGCGGCAGGTGATTGATCGAGAGTGGGAGCGTTGGCAACGCCATTGATTTCTGCTAACATGGGCATGTTATGACACTTCGAACAGCCGAGTCCGTACGATGGATTGTTGGGCTAGCTCTCATGGGTACACTCCTGGGGGTGGGAATGACCTGGGTGATGCCTCAAGTTTATGATGCATCGGTATCCTTCGATGTGCAGCGCATCAATAAACAATCCACACAGGAGTATCAATTTGATGGATACTACGAAATTCAGGCTTCAGATTTGTTTTCTCAAACCGTGATTTCGTGGTTTTTAACTCCGTCCGTGTTATCAGAAATGTATGATCGTGCGGGAATTGATCCACAGATTCAAAATATTTCCGAGTACGCACGTCGATTTTCCGCGAAAAAATATTCGCCGCAGAACATCGTCGTGACATTTCAAGAAAAAACCGAATCTCGTGCACAGAAGTTAGCGGGTGCTGTGGTGGAGGTGGTGGAAGGACGCTCTCAAGAGTTGAATAAAACACAGGACAATCGCGCATTGTTTTTGATTCAAGGTGCAACACCAGTCATCGCGGAACATGAATACCCCATCAGTTTATACGGAAGTATCGGTGCTGTGGCGGGTGCGTTGTTAGGGCTCGCTGTTTTTTCCTATCGTCGAGGAATGGAGTAAGCGTTGGAATTTGCAATCACGTTTCTGATGAATTCTATGCAGATTGGGATTGATGCACGCGCAATCGTTGAAGAGCGGCCATCCGGTGTGGGATGGTATGCACTAGAACTGACCCGCCGCATGATCCAACAATCTTCACAACACCAATTTGTGTTGTTTTCTGTTTCTTGGAGCAAGCCGAATTATCCATCGTGGACACATGCGCCCAATGTGCAGATCGTGCACCGACGTGTTCCAAGCAAATTGTTTCATCTTGCGGAATGGATGAATCGTTGGCCGCATATTTCCGAATTGATCGGCGATTGCGATGTGTTCTGGATGCCAAACGTGCACTTTACCTCCTGGTCTTCTCGGATTCCGGCAGTGTTGACGATTCATGATCTTTCCTATGTGCATGAGCCAGGGTTTTTTACGTGGAAAGGACGCTTGTGGCATCGTGCGGTTTCTGGACCGCGACTTGCAAAACATGCGCAAATCGTTGTTGCGGATTCGCAGCACACGCGGCAAGACCTCGTGGATTTGTGGAAGCTTCCAGAATCCAAGATTCGCGTTGTTGCATTAGGAGTAGATGTCGAGCAGTGGAAAGCTGACACATCCGAGATTCGGCGAGTACGGGACCATTACAAATTGATGCGACCCTATATTTTGTTTATGGGGAATGTGGAACCGCGAAAAAACGTTCGAACATTGATCGAAAGTTTTCAGCGTGCTCGAAAACAAATCGGACCTGCTATCGATCTTGTGATTGTCGGAAAACCGCCAAAGACTCCCAGCCTGCATCCGTATCTTAGAACGAATCCGTCCCTTGTGCCGTTTATTCGGAGTTTAGGCTATGTACCAGCTTCCGATCGCGCAGCGTTATATCGCGGCGCATCGTTATTCGTCTATCCATCCTTGTATGAGGGATTTGGACTTCCGATTCTGGAAGCCATGGCATCCGAGGTTCCGGTCGTGACATCACCGATTTCTTCGCTTCCCGAGGTCGCAGGGGATGCTGTCATGATGGCCAATCCTTACAATATCGCAGAACTTGCGCGTGCGATCGTCATCGGGATCCAAGATCACACACTTCGATCTAAGCTGGTGCGTCGAGGACTCGAACGGGTTCAAATTTATTCCTGGGAGAAAACAGCCTCGCAGATGCTGGATATTTTTACCGAGGTTGCGTCTTAGATCGGCATTTTTAAAAATTTTTGATATAATCATCCTATGAAAATCGGTATCGATGCGCGCTTTTATGGACCGCAAGAAAAGGGCTTAGGACGCTATGTTCAGAAGTTGATTGAACATCTGCAAGTCTTGGACCACGAGAATTCCTACGTGGTATTTTTGCAGCCGGATCGGATCAAGGATTTTCCGATCCCATCACCGAAATGGCGTGCGGTGGCTGCTCCCTACCGATGGTATACGATCTCGGAGCAACTAAAGATGCCAAAACTTCTCTCGCAGGAACACGTGGACTTTATGCATTTTCCGCATTTCAATGTTCCAATTTTTTACCGCGGCCCCTATCTCATTACGATTCATGATTTGATTATCACGAAGCATCCCAAACGCCGAGCAAGCACATTAGGTCCGTTCACATATTGGTTAAAATACGCAGCGTATAAATTTGTAGTTGCTAATGCCGTGCGCAAAGCATCCCGTATTCTGACAGTTTCAAAGCACTCCAAAAAAGAAATTCAGGATTACTATCACATTCCCGAAGACCGCATTGTGGTGACGTATGAAGCCGCGGATCCACCACGCGATCTTCCTGCTCTGCATGATATAGCTCATTACAACATCCACGCACCATATTTGTTGTATGTGGGAAATGCGCATCCCCACAAAAATTTGGAACGGCTGCTTTCTGCGTTTGCACAGTTTCGGGAGGAACATCCCGAGTACTCGTTAGTGCTCGTGGGAAGTCATGATTACTTCTACCAACGACTCATGCAAGAAGCGGAAACATCAAAGCTCAATACCAACGTGATCTTTCCAGGGTTTGTCCCGGATGAAGATTTAGGATTGCTGTATGCACAAGCAACGGCGTATGTGTTTCCATCGATGTCCGAGGGGTTTGGTTTGCCGCCGCTCGAAGCCATGTATCGTGGAACGCCGGTTGTTTCTTCTAATGCCACGTGTTTGCCCGAGATTTTAGGTGATGCAGTTTTGTATATGGACCCCATGCATGTTTCAGCGATCGCACATGCGATGGAACAAATCGTTACGGATCAAGAATTGCGCAACCAACTCATAGAGCGCGGGCGTCAACAAGTGCAACGTTTTTCGTGGGATCGAATGGCCAAGGAAACACTCGCGATTTACCAATCGTTTGAAACTTCTACGCATGCAACCTAACGCCTCCCAAACTTCGGAAGCATATCAGAACGCTGCAAGGATTCGCAGACGTAGCAAAGCGTACACGCAAGTTCGATTATCCGTCAGTAACGCAACGCCGGCAATTCCGAGCGGAAATATTGTAGATTTGAAAGCTGCGAAATCTTCCGCTCTTGCAGCCCAACAAGCATTGGAACAACCGAAGCGCCGTAAGTGGCACTGGTTTTCCCGATCCAAGTCAACGGTCTCTGATCCACAAAAAAATCTTCAACAATCTGCGGTTCTATCGCAACCCGTCGAAGATTCAACACCGTCGTCTGCGTCCGATTTTTTTATTACCTATGAGGATCCATCCAGTTCACCACTGCCGAAGCAGTCCACACTTGCTGAACCTACAGCAGAACATATCCCAGTGGGTTCTCTTGCACCCGCAGTCGCGTCCTCGCAGGTCTCGGATGGTACGGACGATTCGATTCCACCCGAGCGCCGCGTGGTGTTGTCTCCTGTCTTGTTAAAACCGTTGGCAACGTTTGCGGCAGTGGGGGCTTTATTGATTTCTCCCATTTTGCTGTATGCTGTGTTTTCCAATGCCACGGATGCAAAACAAGAAGTCTTGGGCGTTTCGCAAGATGCAATTCAGCATTTTACCAATGCAGGCATTTCGCTCACCAGTTTGGATTCTGGAAATGCACATGAAGAATTTTCAACTGCCCTCGAGAAACTTAAAGTCGCCGATCAGATCATTGAACAATTTGGTTTATTGGGAAAACTCGCTCCGAGTTCTGAAGTTTCTTCTGGGAAACATTTACTCAAAGCGTCCGAACACGTGGCCGTTGTAGGAACCCATGTTTCACAAATCGTGGATGCGATTTCACAGGAGTCGTCGAATTTCGCGACATTACTTTCAACGGTGCAAGAACAGTTGGCGCCCTTAGAAAAAGAATTGCAAGAGGCGACAGTGGAGTTGGAACGCGTGGATCCGGGGGATGTGCCGATAGAATACCGCGAAACTGTTTCGCAGCTACAAACAATTTTCCCAGAACTTAAAACCGAAGTCGCGTCATTTCGGGAAACATTGAATGCATTACTTCCATTGTTAGGCATGAATGGAGAACAGCACTACTTGGTATTATTCCAGAATTCCGCTGAACGCCGTGCAACCGGCGGGTTTATTGGTTCATTTGCTACGCTTACCATTGCCAATGGCGAAGTATCAACGCTCGATGTTCCTGGAGGCGGCACGTATGATGTGTCAGGGACTCAACGAACCATCCTTGTACCCCCAGCGCCGCTGGGTTTAGTGACGGATGCGTGGGAGTTGCAAGACGTGAATTGGTCGCCAGATTTTCCCTGGACTGCGCGCAAAGCTCAGACGATGTACCAAGATGGTGGCGGGGTATCCACAGATGGGGTGATCGCGATGGATACTGAAGTTCTGCGACAATTGCTTTCTGTGATCGGAGAAGTACAGATTCCCCATACAGACATCACCGTAACGTCCGAGACGGTTTCCGATGTTCTGATGCGTCAAATTGCAGAGGTTCGCGAGACATCGACTCCGAAGGCGATCATTGCTTCGTTGGTTCCGGAAATCCTTCACCGTTCGTTTTCGCTTTCCGCAGAACAAACACTTACCATGTTGACCGCACTCGATCGCTTGATGGTCGAAAAACATCTTCTGGTGTACAGCCGTGACGAAGAATTACAGCAACAATTTGTAACGTTAGGTTGGGCAGGCGAATTACGATCCACATCGGGGGACTATGTCCATGTGAATTTTTCCAATATTGCTGGCGGGAAAACCGATGAACAGATCGATTCGCTCATTGACCTCGATACGGTCATCGGCACCGATGGAGTGGTGACACATCATTTAACGATTACACGAACACACAAAGGTGACCCCGAAGATTCCTTGTATGGTGTGGATAACACAACGTACGTTCGTGTGTACGTTCCGAATAGCGCGGAGTTTGTGGAAGGAAAAGGATTTGCAACATTGGATCCACGAAAATTTTTATATCCCAAAGAAGGATCACACGCCGATCCGGATTTAGTAAAACTCCAAGAAGGAGTTTGGATTGATGGGAAATCCGGCACATCGATTTCAACAGAAATGGGAAAAACTGTATTCGGCAATTGGATAGAAACACGTGTTGGGCAAACAAGTCGCGTGGAACTGACGTATCGCTTGCGACCTGGTGACCGGCCTGGCGCCCGATCTCGGAAAGCAACTCCCTATTCCTTATACATCCAAAAGCAACCCGGTGACTCTCGAACGGTTTTCTCGACGCGTGTATCAGACCAAGACCATCGTTCGGTATTATGGAAATATCCGCAAGCTTTACCAAATTCCTCTGATTCAGTATGGGATCAAACGGTCGT
>CAZOCX010000033.1:0-8353 GCA_964578475.1 uncultured Gammaproteobacteria bacterium
TTAGGACACCAGGTTTTCAGCCTGATAATCGGGGTTCGATTCCCCGTAGCCCTGCTTATAGAAAAGTAGTCGACGGATGTCGGCTACTTTTCTATTGGATATGGGTATGACGGGGAATCGAAAGCCGGAGCGATGCGCGAGTTTGAGGAGCGATAGCTCCGAAAGGCGAGCGCCGCGAGGCGGGGTCGACGGCTTCGAGCGTCAGCGAGAAGACCGGTGACCGATTCCCCGTAGCCCTGCTTATAGAAAAGTAGTCGACATTGGTCGGCTGCTTTTCTATTAGTAGATGTGGGTACTACGGGGAATCGAACGGGCAGCAGTGAGACAAGCCCGGTAAGGGCGCAGTCGAACGCCGACGGAAGCGAGCAAGCGCAGCTTCCGGCGCTGCCCAGGACAACGATGTCGAGCGGAGCGAGACGAGACGGAATTCCCCGTAGCCCAAGTTGACGGAATGACAGGAGAGAGATAGTCTAAAATTGTAAAAAGCTTATATGACGACGAAAGAACGCACGAAAATTCATCGAATAGAGCGACAACTTCTTTCTCTTCAGAGAGAGATGACTCTTCTTAAATTACACGATATCGCCAGAAAAAAACGTATCTTTGAGCGAACAGGAGGGGTCCTTAAAGGTCTGATTAAAAGAGATCTTACCGAATGGCAGCGAAAGGTGCGAAGTGAGTGGGATCATCAATGATAAGGTTTTCGGTACATGCAATACCTTCTCGATACCAATATCATTCTTGCTCATCTCGCTTCCCCTTTATTCGATGCCTCCAATGCAGAGGATCATTTTTTTGTTTCAGTGATTTCTGAAGCGGAACTTTTACGTTACCCAGGAATAGGTAAGAAGGAAATCGCAATCATTGAAGACTTTTTAAGCGCAGTAACACTTATACCCGTAGATTCTCCGATCGCTCGCCGTGCGGCAGAACTTGGACGCACAAGAAAGACAAAACTTCCGGATCTCCTCATTGCTTCAACGGCATTAGAACTCGATGTCCCACTCATCACGAAAAATGTAAAGGATTTTACACGCATCCAAGGACTCCTCGTGAAAAACAAACTGTCCTAATAAACCCGCGCAAGCCATGGGGTATTCGGGCGAACATCATAAAAAAAATTGGTAAAATATTTTTTTGTATGATCCGGGTGTTAAAGGTAGGTCCCGTTCGCGTGTCCCAATGAGGACGCGCGGCGTGCATCACCCGGACTCCGTACTGGCCGGTACACGTTCTATGTTACCAGCCTCGCTTTCTTTTTACGAGATGGTTCAATGCGCGATTCCAATACTGCTGCATCGATATTCGTGATGCGAATCTTCTTGCGTCGACCCAATTCTCCAGAAAGAATCTGAATCCTAGCTACTGGAATCTTCAACAGATCGGAAAGATATCGAAGAAGCGCGTGATTTGCTTTGCCGTGTTCCGCGATCGCTGACACGCGTAGTTTGAGTTCGAATCCGAGTTCGCCAACGATTTTCGTTTTTGAAGCACCCGGCATAATACGTACCGAAAGAATCACATCAGAACCGTCCTTCCGAAGATAAGGTTTCATACAATGATGATACCGCTGATGAAAAACATTATTCAACTTGAGATGCGGCTCGCGGCTTTTTGGATCCTCGGAAGTTAGACTCCGATCAACGAAGAACCTATACTACAGTAGAACGTTCACACTTTCTATGACTATTCGTCGTATTGCATTTGGAATTCTCGGTTTGCTTATCGTGCTCGCTGGCATTGTGTGGTGGCAACGTGAAACCGTAATCCGCGTTGCGAAAGGCGGCGCGTTAATCTTGCGCGATTTACCAAGTGGCATTGGCACGCAACCTGTTATTTCCCAAACCTATGGATTTTACCCAGCGATCTGGGAAGTGTTTCCCAACAGTTCCGATGGATATCGACTGTATGATTTGGCATCCGAAGTCGGTGCTCCGTACATGCGCATTGGATTCTTCCGCCAATGGATCGAACCACAAGAAGACGTCTACGATTGGGCTATGCTGGACGACGCTGTGTTTCAGGCGCGCGAGCGTGGCATTCGCATCATCCCGACATTTTATCATGGCCATAGTTTTTGGGGAGCAAAACCTCTGACAAAAACACGCAGTCCCAAATCCTCTACATCGGCTGTTCCGCATGACTTAACCGACACATGGGATTCCGAAGATGGGTATAGTGCATCGATTACGCGATTCTACCGAGAAATCTTAAAGCGATATCCCGAAACATTTCCGTATATTGCGGTCGGCAATGAACCCAACTCCAAAACGTTTTGGGATGGCACGTATGAAGAATATGTCCGGCTCTTTCAAACGGCTGCAAAAGCAATTCACGAAACCGACCCCACGGTAAAGGTCATCGATGGAGGCATGGCTTCCGAAAGCTGGGGCTGTATTGCGGTGGATCGACTCGAATCCGGAGCTTGGGAAACTAGTGACGCCATTGCATTCTTGCGCGGGTATTACGCAACCACGCGTCAATACCAAAAAATTCAAACTGCTACCGATGCACAGATTACATCCGAATACTTAAAGAATCCGACGAATGTTTCCGAATGTCATGCGCGGAGAGCCTACTTTCAAGGCCTTGTTGGTCATGCGGATGCCGTGAACTTCCATTTTTATGAAGACGGTGCGTATTTAGGAACGGTGATCGACTATTTAGAAGAAACCATGCAGAACGATGGATGGAAGGATCCAGTGATTGTCACGAACGAGTTAGGGAATAAACAAAAAAATAATGCGGATTACGATGTGGCAGGGCAAGACCAAGCGCGCGACTTGCGACAAAAAGTGGAGTACGCGACCGACCGCGGCTTGCCGTTGATTATTTGGTTTTCGGTCAACGGCAAAGACAGCATCACCGGCGGATTTTTATCCACGCATGATCGGGACGGAACACCCTTTGAAGCAGCACGAGAATATCGGCGCTTCTTAGAAGAACAGGCGTTGATTTTGAAATAACCCGAAAATCCGGTACAATCCGAAACGACCAATTCTTATGTCTCTTACGCGCAATATTGCGTCCAATACCGTCCAGCAAGTGATCGGGAAAGCCCTTAGCACGGCTATTGGTATTTGGGTACTCTCCGCGGTCACGACCTACCTCGGAACTGGAGGGTATGGTCAGTACATCATCATTATTTCTTTTTTGAGCTTTTTTTCGATTCTCGCGGATCTGGGGTTATATGTTATTTTAACGAAAAAAATCTCCGAGCCAGGAGCGGACGAACAACGGGTGACCGCGAATATTTTTACGATGCGGCTGGTCACGGCAGTTGTTCTATTAGGATTAGCGCCGCTCGTCGTGATGTTGTTTCCTTATGCGCCAATTGTCAAAACAGGAATTGCTATCACCACATTTTCTTTTCTCTTCATTACCCTCACTCAAGTGCTGTATGGAGTGTTTCAAAAACATCTTGCCGTCTACAAAATTGCGTTTGCAGAAAATGCCGGTCGCGTCGTGCTATTGATCGGCACGCTTCTCGTCATTCATTTTAACGGAGGGCTATTGTGGATCATGGCAGTGGTCGTGTTCGGAAGTTTTTGCAACTTACTTCTGACAACCATTTGGGTTCAACGATACGTCCGTCTGCAATTGCGATGGGAATGGGATGTGTGGAAAGATGTCCTGCATGCATCCTGGCCCATTGCTCTGTCCATTGTTTTTAATTTGGTGTATTTCCGAGCTGACGCATTGATCCTCGCTTATTATTGGCCGGACTCGGATGTGGGAATTTATGGGCAGCCGTATAAAATTCTCGAGGTGCTTGCGAGTATTCCCGCGATTTTTGCCGGACTTGCGCTTCCCGTGTTAACCAATGCGTTTGCACGCAACGATCGCTCGCGATTTTTCCGCGTGTTGCAAAAAAGTGTTGATGCCTTGCTGATGATGGCCGTGCCGTTAGTGATTGGGACATATTTTGTGGCAACGGATGTGGTCGTCTGGATTTCAAAACCAGCTTTCGCACCGTCGGGACCAGTGTTGCGCATTCTCATCCTTGCAACGGCCATGATCTTTTTAGGAAACCTATTTGCCAATACCGTGGTTGCGATCAATAAACAAAAAACGATTATTTTGGGTTATGCAGCTGTTGCCGTGATTGCCATTGTCGGCTATTTCTACTTTATTCCTCGGTATTCCTACTTTGGTGCTGCGTGGATGACGGTTGCAACCGAAGGACTCATGATGTTGATTAGTATGATTCTCGTATATCGCACGACGCGAGCGCCATTTTCGTTTTCGGTTCCGTTGCGAATCGTGCTTTCCGCAGCTGTAATGGGATTTGCCATGTGGCTGGTCTCCGATATCCATTTTCTCCTGCGGATCCTTATGGGGGTTGTCGTATATGGAATCATGATTCTTTCGACCGGCGCTCTGAATAAACAAACGTTGCAAGATTTACGATCATCGGGAGGCATCTCTACATGAACATGTCTCTTTCACGAAATGAAATTTTTTTCTTTGTGCTTGCGGCGGCGATCGTGAGTGTTATCGTGGGGATAACGATCGATCCATTGCTTTCTGTCGCCGTAGTTGTTGCACTTGCATTGTTGTTGCTTTTTTCACGCTTCCCCTATCTCGGAGCATTTTTCGTTGCCTTCTTGCTCCCGTTTGAACGCATTGGCGGCGTTGACATTGGCGGATTTACGATTCGCGCAAGTCAGGTGATCATGATTCTTGCGCTTCTCGGAACCGTGATCTGGATGCTCCTGCATCGCAAAACATTGAAGCCAATCATCCAGCGCAATCCGGCAATCCTTCCTCTCATCGCATTTCTCATCATCAATTTGCTCGGATTATTGGTCGCGCCCAATCTTCCACGCTCCATCACGGTGCTCGCTGTCACCGCATTTACGTTTCTTCCGATGATTCTTCTTCCACTGTGGGTAACAAACGCTGACCGACTGCGCGGTGTCATTCGTGCGCTGTTGTTCACGACACTCATTGTTTGCGTGTTTGGATTGTTCCAATTTGTGGGCGACATCATCGGACTGCCGACGAGTATCACAGGATTACGCCCCCACTATACGCAAGCCATTTTTGGATTTCCGCGAATCCAATCTACGAGCCTTGAACCTCTGTACTTTGCGAATTTCCTCCTGATTCCGATTGGCCTTTGTATTGCACTTTTGGTGGAACGTCAATGGGTGATTCGACCCGGGCTTGTGTGGCTAACGCTCATGCTCGCGTCCATGAATCTGATTCTCACCGTTTCACGTGGCGGGTACTTAGCAGTTCTTGGATTAGCTGGGGTCTTGGGACTCGTGTATATCCGATCGTTATTCAGCTGGAAACTTGTGCTCATGATTCTGGGATCCATTCTCGTTGCTGGAACATTGGCGTTTCAATTGCTCGGATTTCAAGATGTGTTACAAACGAATCGGGAACGGTTTGCAGACCAAGTGGTGAATGTCTTTTCCGGTGCGTCCTTTGTCGAACGTGTTGAAACGATGGATTTAGCTTTACGTGCATTTTATCAATCTCCTTGGATTGGGATGGGACCCGGATCATTTGGGCCCCTTGCATCGATTCATCCGCTGGTGCAACCCCTCGAGGGATGGAAAATTGTGAACAATGAAACGTTAGAATTGTTAACAGAAACCGGAATCTTAGGGCTCGCAAGCATTCTTTCCCTTCTCGTGATTCTATTTTCCCGCGGGATTGCCATCATTCAACACGCGCAGCCTGGTATATTGCGTGCAACGTGCATTGCATTGACCGCCGTGACCATGGGATTTGTCATTCAGTATCAAACGTTTTCTACACTCTACATCTTGCACATTTGGTTCATCATCGGGCTCTGGATTTCCTGCCTTCAACTTCTTCAACGTCAACTTAAATCATGACAGTGCTCATCCTTCTTTTTTTGTGTTTCTACCTCGGGCTTTCGATTGCTCGACCGATTCTTGCGTTGCAGGTTTTAATCTTGCTACTTCCATCGTACCTCCTACGATTTACGGTATCCGGAATTCCCTTCACTGTATTGGAAGCCATGATCTTGCTTGTGACTGTGGTGACAACCATACGCGTACTGTTGCATCAACAATCGCTAGAGCCCCTTCGTGCGTTTGTCCTGCATCATCGGGGGTCCATGCTGTTGATTGCGATGTTTATTGTCGCAGGCATCATCGGAGTGGTGGCGGCAGGTGACACGAAGGCAGCACTTGGGATCTTCAAGGCATATCTCATGGAGCCATTGCTATTGTTTGGTGTTTGGATTCTTTGCGTCCGCACATCCCAAGACCTTCGTCGGATCATTTACGCTGCGATTGCATGTGGCACTGTGATCGCATTGTACGGCATGGTGCAATGGTGGAATCCGACGTTGATTCCCGCACCGTGGAACGCCGAAGCATTATTTCGCGTAACGTCCTTTTATGAATATCCTAACGCGGTGGGATTGATCATTGGACCATTACTGATTCTCGCAATCGGGATGTTGGTAGATGGGACATCTTCCGTACGCACTCGAATCATGCTTGCGATTTCAATTGTATTCATGACACTTGCACTGATGTCATCCGAATCGCAAGGTGCATGGGCCGCTGTACTTGTAGCACTTTTTATTGGCATTTTGTATTCACGCATGCGTTGGATGGGTATCGTAATGATTCTCGTCGTTGGAATTGCATTGTTGATCGAACCGATTCGTGATCGCATTGTTCCGATTCTGACATTCACGGATGTATCCGGAGAAGTACGTCGTGTATTATGGATGGGAACGTTCCGATTAATTCAAGATCATGCGATCTGGGGCGTGGGATTATCCGGATTTCCCGCTGCCTATGATTTCTATCGTGAAGCGCGTCACGTAGAACTTCTCCAGTATCCGCACAACATTGTTCTCAACTTTTGGGTAGAAATGGGAATTCTCGGCGTGATATCTGTGATCGGACTCCTGATCGCTGCAACGCGATCCGCGATCTCTGCGATCCATCAACCAGAAAAAATCGCGGCGCTGGGAATGCTGATTGTCGTCATCGTACATGGACTGGTCGACGTGCCATTCTTTAAAAATGACCTCGCGGTCCTATGGTGGTTCGTCTTTTTCTTGGCTATGTGTAGTATAAAAACAACAAAATCTTCTGACGACCGCTAACGACATCCCATCACATGCAAAACGACCACCCTCCATAGTGTGGTCGTTTTGTTAAGTGGAGTTCCGCGAGCTTTGCCGCAGTCCATTCCACATGCTCCACGGAATAGAACCCGCGGAATAATATTCTCCTTCGCAACACGTCTCTTGATAGAAACTTCTGCGAAGGAACGTAAAGGAATTACTTTCGTGATTTCTTTCGGGTCTTTCGTCGTTTCGTAGTCCGCTTGACTGCTTTACGAGCTCCTTTTCTTTTTTTTGCTTTGCGTTTTGCCATTGTCAATCACCTCCTCTCAAAAATTTTCATTTCGTACATATAAATGTAGCACGAATGAAAGATATGTATATTATAAAAATGTATACAGCACGCTGTCAAGAAAATTTTTTCGAAGTTGTTGATAAATATCTTTCGAGATGACAAATCGCAACGTATTCGTTACACTCATCGCATGCAATACTTCATTGGATTCATCTTCATCGCCGGCGGATTTTTGTTGATCTGGAAATCGCGCGCGTTGTTAAATTTTTTCGGTGAAATTTCGTTTGCTGAAGAAAAACTTTCCACATTTGGTGGAACAAATGTGTTTTATAAACTCCTTGGGCTAGCGTTGATCTTGTTTGGACTTCTGATGATGGGCGGAGATGTAGAGCTAGGATTATCGAAATTATTTAATCCGAATCCCACACTCACGCCACGTTAACCGTGAAGCGTAGATCGTACCAATTCAACCCATAAATATCTTGAATGAGTGTGCGTTCCCCCTCATTCCACGTGCGGTTATTCGCAATCGAAAGAAGATCCATGGCTTCCCGGATATGCGCCTCACTTGTGCCTTCAATTTCTAAAAACGGAGGCATTCCCGGATATTGATCCACATCAAAACGCCAATCGCGATACGTGAAGGATTTGCGATTTTTTTCTTGATGCGCATAGGACTCTAATCCCAATTCCTGGAACAGATCCGCTAGTTTCACAGGATCCGCAATCATGAAATTGATTTCTTTGTGCTTCCGAATCATCCCCTGCAACTCCGATCGTGCTTTCCACGTTGCCTCGGATTGCCCTTCGGAATTCGTGCGAATCCGTAAAAACCATGGATCTTTGCCTTCGCGAACTCCCGTTGGCCGAAACCAATCCACCGTGAATCGCGTATCTAGTACTTTTTTCGCGCCAAGATGTGCGAGTGTGTTGCAGATGACTTCTGCATCAATATCCAGCACTTTTGTTTCCATTTCTTGTGCCATAGAGAA
>CAZOCX010000034.1:0-8259 GCA_964578475.1 uncultured Gammaproteobacteria bacterium
CTTTTTCGTCACACAACAAACGACTCCAATTCTTTGGAACATGTATTGTTCTATCCGCGGTCCCGCTGGTCCTTGCGTATCAACCGTTTGGACTTTCTCTATCGGCATTTCAAGGATTCTCCTATGAACTCACAACACATGCGGGAGTCAATGCCATGGCAGGAACATGGGCGATCGACCAACTCCTTTCCCCAACACCTTCTATGTTGCGATTCGTGGGGAGCGCTATTTCGTTCGGCATTTTATTGTACCTTACGTTCCGACGAGCATATCTTCGCGCCTATGCCATTCCGCTATTGGTTCTTCTTTTTTTCTTTACTCCATGGTTTCAATCGTGGTATCTCCCATGGATCTTTCCGTTATTACTTCTCGTATTTCCCATTCGGTGGAACATTATTCTTGTGTTTTTTCTTTTTGTATCTCAAGATATTTGGGGATCACTGATTGCATCCATTTTAGCCATTCTCGTCATTCTTCTCGTGGAAGTGACCAAATTTTATCGGACGCATGTTCCACTGATTGTTCCATCTGTAGAGAGGAATTTATGATCTAACGCTGCTCGCTTCTTGAAAAACACGAAAGAACTCGGTATGCTCGGCATATGTCGGGTCATAGTAAATGGTCTCAAATCAAACGGCAAAAAGGTGCAAACGACGCGAAAAAATCCGCGGTGTTTACGAAATTGGCGCATGCCATCACGGTTGCAGCGAGGCAAGGCGGCAACGATCCGGATATGAATTTTTCACTGCGTCTTGCGATCGATCGTGCACGTGCAGCGAACATGCCAAAAGACAATATCGAACGGTCGATCAAACGCGGAACTGGAGAATTGCAAGAGGGCGAACTCCACGAAATGACCTATGAAGCATTTGGCCCCGAAGGCGTCGCCTTAGTGATCGAGGCACTGACAGATAACAAAAATCGCATGGCCGCGGACATTAAACATCTGTTAAGTGAGCATGCTGGAAGACTCGGAGGTCCCGGATCCACGCGTTGGATGTTTGATTTGAAGGGAGTCCTCGAGATTGCTTCTGAATCGTTGAGTAATCATGATCAAGATGCATTAGAACTCCAACTCATCGATGCCGGTGCTTCGGATCTTCATTCCCACGCGGACGGCATCACGGTTTACGCAACCCCCGCAGATCTTCAAACCGTGAAGACAACGATTGAGTCATTAAAGATTCCGATTGCGGATGCGCAACTTCAACTCATTCCGAAAACTCCCACCTCGATTTCGGACGCTGCGCGGGGAAAGGTATTGAAACTTGTCGATGCACTCGAGGCGCATGACGACATTAACAACGTCTACGTTTCTCTATGATCTCTCGGATCCTTGGCGTGGACCCAGGGTTTGGGCGTACAGGATATGGACTACTCGCGATCGAAGGCGCAAATGTCCGATTTCTCGAAGCGGGATGTATAGAAACATCGACAAAACTCGCATTCGAAGATCGGCTTCACGAGTTGTTTCAACAATTCACGGCGCTGTTGAAACGGACACAACCTACGCGCGCAGGAATCGAGCAGGTGTTGTTTTCCAAAAATGTCAAAACCGCGCTCGATGTATCACAAGCGCGTGGCGTATTTCTGCTCGCACTCACACAACATGCGATTCCCGTGGAGCATGTCACTCCTACAGAGGTGAAGTCGCGTGTAACCGGATTTGGGCAAGCAGATAAAACCCAGGTGCAACGCATGGTCATGGCACAACTGAAACTTGCCGACCTGCCAAAACCTGATGATGCAGCCGATGCCCTGGCTATTGCTCTAGCGATTTCCCATTTGCATTAACGTTTCGCAAGGGACGGTCCCTCGGTTATGGTATACTCAAATTTATGAAGGGCAATCCATTGCGCATTGTTTCGGTATCTCCAGAATTACGACCCTATACCAATGTTGGAGGCTTAGGGGATGTGGCGTCGAGTCTCCCAAAAGCCTTAAGAAAACTTGGTCATCGTCTAATCTTGATCCTGCCTGCACATGGGTTAATTTCACATCAAGAATTTGGAATTACCAAATTGCTAGATGATTTTCCAGTATATATTGACGACACCAAGACCATTCATGCACAGGTGTTTACCGCACCAAGCTCGGATGGAATCACGATTTATCTGATTGGCGGTGCTGGATTCTTTGATCGCATGAAAACCGTGTACGGATCGCGTCAGGAGAATCGAAGGTTCTTATTTTTTGATCTTGCCGTGCTGGAATTTCTCAAATATCTGAACCAACCCATGGATATCCTCCAATGCCATGACTGGCCCACTGGCATGATCCCGTATTACCTCAATCATCGATTTCAAGAAGACCCGCTGTTCTCACAAGTTGCTACCGTATTTACCATCCATAACCTGGGATTTCAAATGGGGGGGAACTGGTGGGAAGTGCCGTCCGAACACAAAGACGATGGAGAGCATGTACCACCTCCATTTGATGACGACGGTGTGCTGCACTTGAATTTTGCAAAGCGCGCGATTCGGAATGCCGATGTTATTAACACCGTGTCTGAAGCGTATGCGGAAGAAATTTTAACAACCGAGTTTGGAGAAGATTTAGAGCGCATTTTGCGGAACCGTGTCGAAAAATTATTTGGGATTGTGAATGGAATCGACTACAACGAGTTTAATCCCAGTACCGATCCTGGATTGCCAGTCAACTTTGATTTCAACGATCTTTCCGGAAAAGAAAAAAACAAGATCGCCCTGCAAAAATATTGGAAATTCCGACAAGACCCTCACATTCCGCTTTTGTGTATTACAAATCGCATCACAGAACAAAAAGGGTTTGATTTGATCATCGAGTCCCTCCCCATGATGATGCGCCAAGATCTTCAGTTTATTGTGATGGGAGACGGAAAGAAAGAGTATATCTCCGAACTCAAACGCATGATGCGACGATTCCCCAAAAAAATTGCCTGGAAGCCGTTTGATCGCGATCGCGAAACCTCGATGTATGCGGGTTCGGATTTCTTTTTACTACCCTCTCGACTTGAACCATGCGGACTCGCGCAAATGAAGAGCTTGCGGTATGGATGCATTCCGATTGTGAATGCGGTTGGGGGATTGACATCAACCATTACGGATTATAATGCGCGGACTCACACCGGAAATGGATTTGTCTTCCGCCACTTTCATGCTGTAGATATGGTTTTTGCAATCGCACGCGCGTTTGAGTGTTATCGTCATCCTGATGATTGGGTTCGCTTGGTCCGCAAATCCATGCAACAGTCGTACTCCTGGGAATTACCTGCGAAAAAATATGTTCAGCTTTTTCGAAAAGCTCTTACGTTCCACCAAGAATCCTAGCCCTCGATTGTGGGCACAGATCTTGCACGTGTATCAACCCCCGCATTGGACGCCGCGCGTCATTCGACGTGTGACGCATGAAGCATACGAGCCACTTATTACCCATCTCGAACAGCTCCCGAATGTTCATCTGACACTGAATCTTCCAGCATCACTCGCCGAACAACTTCTGGAACTCGGATATGGATCCTTATTGGATCGATTACATCAACTTGTCCAACGGGGACAAATCGAGTTATTAGGAACAGGTGCGTTTCACCCATTACTCCCGAAGCTTCCGGCATCAGAAATCCGACGACAAATCGAATTGCAGCACGAATGCCTGAAAAAAATTTTCTCGGACTATCAACCACGAGGATTTTTCCCGCCAGAACTTGCGATCTCGAGTAAACTTCTAAAGATTCTATCGGAATTTGGTTATCAATACTGCATTACCGACGATGCTGCTTCTCCCGTATCTCTTCCGCTGGACTATGCACGCACGCGCTATGTAGATGCTGTGTCCGGTGTTACACTGGTCATGCGATCACGCCATTTCTCGGATGCATTCTTGGACGCGCATGTGACGAGTGAACATACATTTCATGAAGCTGTTGGAAGAGGCCAAACCATCCCGATCATCACCGCGATTGATGGAGAAAATTTAGGACACCACCGACCGGGCATGGATCGCACGTGGAAGCGTATTGTTTCATCCGACCACTTTACGTGTATTACCGCGCAAGAACTGTTACACCATTCGCGCGGAAGACATGAAATGCTTTCTCGTGCATGCAGCTGGTCTTCCCGACCTGAAGAACTCGTATCACGCATTCCGTACGGATTATGGGATCATCCGGAAAATCCGATTCATCAATTATTGTGGCAGCTCACACATCTTGCGATCCAAGCCGCAGAGCATGGGCCAAAAGAAGCACGCGAAGACTTAGATCGCAGCCTTAACTCGGATCATTTCTGGTGGGCATCTGCAGAACCGTGGTGGAGCGTAGAACTTGTTCAGCAAGGCGCCATGCGACTCCTGCATGTGATTCAAAAGACCTCTCATGCAGACAAACAGGCACATGCCAAGCGATTGATACATCGTATTCTTCATCTTCTCGTCCAGTGGCAGGGCACGGGAATCGCGAAGAAAAAACAACGAGCTATCCGACGATATTACACGCTTCAACAATATTTCGGCGGCAAACCCGTTTAACGACTCCATATGCATTTTGCAAATTTCCTCCACATGTATCAACCACCAACGCAGAAAGAGCGTTGGATTCGACGGATTACGGAAGAAAGCTACCGCAAATTGGTCCGCGGATGGCTTGCAAACCCACGCACGCGACTCACGCTAAATATCAACGCGTGTTTACTCGAATTCTTTGAGCAATATGATGCAATGGATGTCATTGAGAGTTTACGAGAACTTGCACGGCGAGGACAAATCGAATTTACAGGCTCTGCAAAATACCATCCATTTCTCCCGTTGTTACCTGAATCCGAAATTCGTCATCAAATCGCATTAAACGAAGAAACCAGCCGCCGTTTTTTTGGTGAACTGTGGAAGCCCGTAGGATTTTTCCCGCCAGAAATGGCATACACACGCAACGTTGCAGATGTCGCACATCAATGCGGATTTCAATGGATCATCTTAGATGAACTCGCGCATCCGGATCCGGACAACATCAATCGAAGTACTGTTTATACAATTCCGGGATTGTCGAATTTTGCTGTATTCTTTCGCGATCGCCATATTAGTTTCCGCATTCTTTCTGCAGAATTTGGACTTGGCGTGTTTACCACGCAAATGCTCTATGATTTATTAGGCTCTCGACTTCAACGCCCCGAATATCTGGTGTGCGCCATGGATGCGGAAACATTTGGCCATCATCGACCGGGCTTAGAACAATTTTTGTTTGACCTCTACCAACAACGTGAACTGCAACCCACGATGGTAAGCGACCTTTTGAAACTCTATCCCCATCGAACAGCTGTCGAGCCGCGGGATTCGACCTGGGCGCTTCAACACCGAGAACTCGAATTGCATCAACCATTTGCGCGGTGGCAAGATCCAAACAATGCTATTCACCGATTGCAGTGGGAATTAACCCAGCTTGCATTGGAGCAGCTTTCTCGTTGTGAACAAAAAAACAAATCTTGTGGAAAAGCACGGAAATTACTCGATCAATCCATTGCATCGGATCAGTATTGGTGGGCTTCAGCGCAACCGTGGTGGAGTATTGAAATGATTGAGCGCGGTGCAAAAGGATTGCTCGAAACCATTCAAGCCCTTCCCGTGAATACGGAAGTGAATACGCGTGCGGAAACTTTGTATCGTAATATCATTTTCACGGCATTCGACTGGCAACGTTCAGGGATCGTGGATGAACGCGCAAAGCTTGCGGATGAAGATGTTACACAGCGCATTTCCGCGGAGCTGCCGTTTATTCCCAAAGAAGAGCTTCACAGTATGATCGCGCGGCTCGATCACCAAATGCGACACGCAGCAGATGCACAAGAATACGAACGCGCTTCGCAATTGCGCGACCGTATCGCAGAATTACGCTCCAAAGAATCAGTGTTAACGACACCAACTCAAAAACGCGCATCATAACGCGACCGATCTGATTGATGATATACTTTCCGCATGGAACATCCACGGGTGATCTTTGTTGCATCCGAACTCAACCCCATTGCAAAAGTGGGAGGGCTTGCTGATGTTGTCGGTGCGCTTCCTAAAGCATTAACAAACTTTGGCGTTCACGTCGCCGTTGTCCTACCATTCTATGATGCGATTGATCGGAAACGCTTCTCGATTCAACCTACGGCGACGGAATTCCCGGTTACATTTGGATCAGTGCAGGAAACTGTTCATGTGTATCGGACAACCATCCCCGCTACACGAATTCCTGTTATCTTGCTCGAGAATCCTCGCTTCTTTTCCGGAAAAACCATTTATGGATCTGATTCTGCGTTCGCAGAAACCTTTCAAGAAATTCAACGGTTTATTTTTTTCTCGTTTGCAGCTGCCGAATACATTCAGCGCCTTCCCCAAGCACCACATATTGTTCACGCGCATGATTGGCATGCGGGATTAGTGTCCTCCATTCTCAAAACGCACGGACTTTCGATTCCTACCATCCTCACAATTCATAACCTTGGGAATCCTGGTAAGTGGAATGAACAAGAGGTTCGCAACTTCGCGGGAACACACCTGGATTTAACCGACGACGATGCAACAGATGGCAGTATTAACTTGCTCGCACATGGAATCCGATCTGCGGACTGGGTCACAACGGTCAGTCCTACATACGCAAAAGAAATTTTAACGCCGGAATACGGCGAAGGCATGGAAATGTTCCTCCGTACTCGCAAAGATCGATTAGTGGGGATTCTCAACGGAATTGACACGGAACTATTTTCTCCGAAAACAGACTCGCAGATTGCAGCCACGTATTCAAGCGATTCCGTAGAACGCAAAGAAATAAACAAGCGTGCATTACAACGAGAATGTACGTTGCCAGAATCGAATGCTCTGCTCTGTGGGATCGTGTCACGGCTCACCGCAGACCAAAAGGGTATCGATCTTGTGATTGCAGCAATTCCCGAACTTCTGAAGTTCAATCTTCAACTCGTTATTTTAGGCACAGGAAAGAAGAAACTCGAGCAAGCTCTGAAAGCTGCAGCCAAAAAATACCCCAACCTCGTTGCAAAACTGACATTCGATAGCGCGCTTGCACAGCGGATTTATGCGGGTTGCGATACATTCCTCATGCCCTCCAGATTCGAACCCTGCGGCCTCGGACAACAAATTGCACTGCGCTACGGAACATTACCGATTGTGCGCGACACCGGAGGGCTGCATGATACCGTCCGCAGTCACACGCGACGCGATGGAACTGGATTCTTATTTCCAGATTGCACCAGCGTAAGTTTGACACATGCCGTACGTATTGCGCACGATCTCTACCACTCCAACAAACCACGGTGGAAAACCATGATGCGCAACGCCATGGCGCAAGATGTTTCGTGGAACAAATCCGCCGCCGAGTATCTTCACCTGTATCAACGTGCCATGGTATCGTAATACTATGCTCAAATCCGAACTCCGCAAAGATTATATCCAGGAAAAATACGTGATCATTTCGCCACGTCGTGGACAACGTCCACACAAACCGTCGGTACACGAATCATTTAGCGACGATGAACATCCGCAACAAGCTTGCAGTGCGTTTTGCCCAAAGAATGTGAATCCGAATAATGTGATTACCCAGGTTGGCCGAGGACGCAAGTGGCGGATTGCTGTCATTCCCAATAAATTTCCAGCCGTGACGTTGAATAATCCCAAAGCATACGGCAAACAAGAAGTCGTGATTGAAACACCGGACCATAATAAGCACTTAGATGAATTATCGGTGTCGCATATTGAGCGACTGATTCGTGTGTATGCAGAGCGCACGCGCGAGATTTCAAAAAATAAAAAAATTGAATATATTTTGATTTTCAAAAATGAAGGGCGCGTTGCCGGCGCATCCATTCATCATGCGCACTCGCAAATCTTTGCCACACATTTTCTCCCACCGCATTTATTTGATAAAGCGCAACAAATTCAAAATTACAAACTCGAACACGGCACCTGTGTATATTGCGATGTCATCGAACGCGAAACAAATGGACCGCGCCGTGTGTTTGTGAATCACCATGTGGTCGCGTTTTGTCCGTATGCTTCCATGCACAATTATGAAGTTTGGATTTTACCGCGACGTCATATCGACAATGTCATGCTTTTAAATGTACTCGAACGTCGAGAATTTGCAAAAATTTTGAAAATGATATTACCAAAAATCCGCGCACTCGGGTTGCCATACAATTATTATTTTCATCAAGTTGTGTTCGACGAGGATCAACATTTGTATTTGAAAATCATCCCGCGTGGATCCGTCTGGGCTGGTGTGGAAATTGGTTC